>CAYRXP010000055.1:0-9577 GCA_964428145.1 uncultured Enterobacteriaceae bacterium | reverse complement strand
AGGGAACTACTTTTTGCACAAGTCGCATGAAATGTCTCTAGCTGAATGTCCGCTTTCGCTGGATAGCAGACGTTCACAATGTTCAACTCTAATGTCCGCTTAATACTGAAAGCGGACGTTCAGATGAAAGTAATGACGGGCAGCTAACGACCCAAAGCGGACATTCAAAATGTTGAGGTCAATAGTTCAAGTCTACCCTTAGTGAGAATCAATTAAGGGCTCTTTTGAAATAACATTTATAAGGAGAGGAGATTAAATTTTATCAAATCCTCCCTGAGTGAGTTTAAAGCTATCTTCCGTATTACTGCTAATTAGTCCCTCTGCCACTAGCCATTCAAGCCCTCGTTGACTATCACAATTATTGACACCTTTTTCTAACAACTGCAATTTAATGCTATGTAAAGGCAAATATCCGTCTACCCGAATATTAAACACCTTAATCACTGTTATTATTTCCTTAATGATTTCGGATTCATAAGTTAATTGATTCATAATTTATTCACCTGAAAAAGTATCATTCTGTATGGGAATATCCATCTCTATCAAGCTTCTCAGCACTTCCATTTTCTGAACATTTATTTAAATTCTCTAACTGTAAAAGTAAAGTCCTCAGGTGATTTTTTAAATTGTCGAGTTCATTATTAATGCACTGATTGGGGCCTGGACTCTTTTGTTGCTTATTCTCAATATTGTGGATTGCCAGAATATTACGATCAACTTGAGTAAATTCTGGCTTGTTGCTTTGTGAAGTTTTCTCTTTTTCTAAGGCCCATTTGACTGTTACATAAAGAAGCATCTCCTCCCAATTTTTAAATAAAGCAAAAAAAATACATTCTCAGACAATTAAGTCTTTATAGACCGTCCATAACATGGCAATACCAATCACAGCAAATAAACCGCCGATAATTTTTTCCATCGTGTGAGAATGCACCTTACCCTGAAGACGGGGACCTATCTGCCCACCAATAATGACGCCTGGAACAGTATAAGCAACCAGGTGCCATGGCACAGCATTGACACCACCTTCATTCATCAGGCTTGCTATATGGGCAAATGAGGCAGCGAACACTGTTATGATCACTGCCAATATTGACGTCGCAGCGGCAACCGGAACAGGCACTTTACCGTCTTTCACCAGTTGCGGCATCACTACTTCACCGATGCCGACTGAAAGCATGCCGGTCAGGAATCCACCAAAGACTGTTGGAAACTTCCTGCAATGATATAAATTATACTTATACAGGCTTCCATCACGACCTGTAGTTTGTCGCTCTCCTGTCATGATCCTGCGGCCGATTTCCTTATTCAACTCGCTGCCCGTATGCCCTTCGTCATCGATAAACATATCTTCATCATACATCTCCTCAACTGGCACCTCGTGTCCACGCAATAATATATAAGCCAGGATAATAACCAACGCACCGTAGGCAAATCTTATCCAGGTAGGCTCCACCATATGTGAAAGCAGCGCACCGGCAATGGCTGCTGGCACGGAAATTACCAGAAAGGTCTTCGACAGGCCAAAGTCTATCAAGCGTTTCATATAATAGCCGACAAAGCCCGAGGAAAATCCGAATGTCTCGGTAAGCAAAGCAACTGCTATCGCCGCCACGGGGCTGGTCAGAGGATACTCCGGGCCGAGCAATGGGAAGATAAGTAAAAATATAGGCATAAATAATGCGGCGCCGCCGATACCACTGAGCATAGCGGTGGTCGCGACCAGCATAGAGACCGGAAACATAAACCAATAAAGTGTGAAATCCATAAGACTCGACTTGTAATAAATTATTATAAAAAAAGAAGGCTGATTCTACTCAAACAGCCACATGATATGTATTGGGTTTGAGTATTACTTATGCGTGGTGATCAGAGTGAAATATAACCGAAAGTCATTCTCTTGACGATGATATTTCCATCAACTGATGCAACATCTGTTACGCACGAAATAGCAGATATGTATCAAGGCAAAGGCAAGCCTATTCAGAACGCAGGACAACACCCGAAAAAATGATTTAGATATCGCCCTGCGCAATCTATACAAATTAGCCTTGATGCTTGCTTCAGTCAGGTTGCCATGCATACCCTGGTTCCATCCTTAAACAGTGCCCAACTAAACCAGAAAATCTTGTTATAATGTGGGACACCCTCCAGCGACTGTCCGGCATAATTGCCATCCGTTGCCTTGCCGGTGAGATCCCATGAACTTCCTGATTGCTTGTCCATCGCGATAACACCATCAGCAGATGCTTGTTCAAATTCCAGTACTGAGCCATCGATATTCCTGGAATATATAGCGCCGATATCACGCGCTTTGTCGTAAAAAATAACTATTGGTTCGCCACCGACGGTGTCATTGTAGACTGGGTTCTCCTTCAAAAAAGAAGTGGGATAGGCACAGAGATCACCATTCAGTTCGACACCATACACGAATGACATGGCTGGCAAGCGTGTATCCAGTTTGCCTTGTACACGATGCCAGGGTTTGCTCCGGGCTGCCAGTTTATGGATCGGAATCATCATGCCCAGCATTACCGCTACCATTTTATCGCGAAAGGTCTTGGCCGGCGCATAATACAGTTTGGTATCCGGATGCAATTGCTTCCACTCTTCCCAGGTTGCCATAATTGTTGGCAAAAATTCAAGTTCTTCACCTTTATCCGGGCCATGAATGATTTTACTATCCAGTTGTTGGATAAAGTTTCCACTGTTTGCATCACGGTAAATAATATTATTGTTGTAGGCAGTGACACAACTCAGATCCATAGGCTTGCCTTTCAGTTCCGTTTTAAAGGCCATACTGCTATTACACAGAATGCAGTAGGAGATTGTAACAGGCGTTCCACCGACGGTATCGGCATAAAAATGCGGCCTGGCTACCGTATCACGGGAATACGCCCGCACATCGCCACCATTAACGAGACCAATGACGACCTCGTCCGGTTTTATCAACTTATCCGCCTCTGCTATCGAGAGCACCTGAGGATCTACTGGCGGCGACATGACATAAGGGACATAGCCACTCCAGAACATAAACATGAGCATGCCTATACTGGGCAACGCCGTCCATAACCAGACCTGATCAGCGTAACCCAATGCACCTCTGCCGACCAGGATGGCAAAACAGATAATACCTATAGCCCATAAAATATGGCGCTTGAGATATATATTCAGTTGGGTGTCACGCGACAAATTTACGATATCAATCGTCATCGGTGAAAATGGTACAAAGATGACAAGTATTGATACCATCGCCACTGCATATAAAGCTATATCCATGTATTGAGCAATCATTTATCTTACCTCTCTAATCAAATTTCATAGATCGCGCGAAGGTCATCGATCATCTGTCGCTCATCACCCTTCCAGATGCCCTGATGGCCCAGGTTGATATCGCCCATGTTCTCTCGACCCACCACACGGCGAATAAAATTAACAATGCTGTCTGCAACATAGAGTGGGTTATCGGTATGTGCAAAATGCCCGGCACGCGGTACATAATTGATGGTGACATCATCGGTTCCCAGCACGTGAGCAAATCGCTGGGTCTGTGCTGCCGGCATCATGTTATCGAACTCACCCCACATGATCATGGTCGGTACCGTGATCTTGTCGTACTCAACACCCATCGGTTGTTTGGCTGGATGATAGGGTAGTAACTGGGCAGGACTCAGGGCGGCTGAACGATCAGCCAGCACGCGCATATTATGTACATTCAATAGTGCCGTGGTTGAACGAAATATATCAGTCAGGCCGTCATCGTTTCGATTTCGTTCATAATCCTGATCAACATAAGGGAACGTTAATAAACGGATCTTGTACTGATTGTAAACGGCAGGATTGTGTACCATGGTTTTCAGGATCTGTACGAGGGTTTGATCAAAGGCAGCAAACAACATGGCAAACTGTGCATCCCCCTCAGGGGTATTCGGTACCATCGCTGCCCGACCAATCGCCTGGATCTCGTTGACCGGATAACCATCGAAAGCAATCGCATCGGACTGGATGAATGCCAACAGGCGATCATTATACCTGGCCGCATAATGTGAGGTGATTCCACTGCCCCAATCATCCGCGATCAGGACGAATTTCCTGCCTGGATATTCGTGCTGCATGAGCTGTTCTACATAATCAACATCGTTGACCCAATCCCATTGGGTGGGCTTGCCTTGCGGGATGGCAACATCAACACTGGTGCCGATTTTCTCACCATAGCGACGTGGCTGACTGCTCTCACCCATACCCAGCATGTCAATTGCGATGGTTTCACAAAACGGTGAAATCGAGCGTTGCACCTCTTCCCACTGTGCCCGGTTACAGGGGACACCATGCAACATCAGCACTAAGGGACCTTTATCTCCCTGTTTCGTGAAGGCGATTTCAAATTCATCGCTCCACTCTGTCTCGGTACTTTGTGGCCCACCTACCTGCAACAAGCCTTCTGTAGGTGCCTTGAATTTGAATTTACCGTAGGTCGCTTCACCACCACTTCGATAAATCGATAAGTCCACATCATTACCGGCGGCGCGCACTGGCGAATGGCTCAATGCTTCATACATACTCGGGACAGTTTTAGGCATAATTTATTTCTCCTTTTCTGCTCTTATTGTTCCTAATGTTTTTTTAAAAATATTTAGAACTCCCAGGTAATACCCATTCCTGCTGTGAAAAGCGAGCCGTCCGATTCAAATCTGCCAAACGTTTCTTCACCATCAAATGCATAACTTGTATTCACATCAAGCCTCATGTTGGTATTTGGTACTTCATAGCCCAATCCAATAGATACGCTTTGGCTCCAATGCCCATTAGCAATCGTGGCCTGGGCTAATTGCAGGAATGTTGGTGTTACCGGAAGGGAACCCACGCCAGTCGGACTCTTGACAAATCCAATTTCACCAAATGTATTACCGAGATCTTCTTGATCCTTTGCCAATGTTGATCCATAACTGTAGCCAGCACGAAGAAAAACTGCTCCCATGCGGGTTCGAAGTTTATGTTGTCCACCAATCGAAACTACGTACTGATCTTTCCAAAAAGATGAATATCCGTCTGCGTCATCCCAGTTCTTGTAGCGTGCATCAAGTTCAATAACAGTGTCCTTAAATAATGCTTCAGAGGTTGCTATGCCAATCTGGACTTCCTGCGGTTGTTCCAGGGTTAAATCAGAGAAAACATTTGGTGCAACTTCAACTGCGTTCTCATATTCAATTTCAAGCGGCGCTTTATAGGCAATCCCAATAACAAATGGGCCGCCATTGAAAGTCGCACCGATACTGCCACCAACACCAAGATTATTGACTGCAGCACCACTTTCAGTCAGCCCCACCTGCAGATTCCCGATGCCCACAGTAAAGGTTCCACCAATACTTAGTTGGTCACTGACTTTATAGGCAGCCACCATATTGCCGCCAAATAATTTAAGATCTGCAATAATATTTACGATCCCTGGGACATCGCGGAAATCGGATCCTAGTCCAGATACACCGGTAAAACCAAAACCGACAACGATTTTATCAGAGAGCCGTTGAATTACGGCTGCATGTGGTGCAACAAGTGCTGTGATTCGTGATGAACCGTCGAAATTTCCTGTTAGTGGTGCCCCGGCTGCTGGACCACCAAACAGGTCGGTCGGTATGCCAGTTGCATCCAGTTTTGGTGATGCGTACGTCGCCCCGAGCGTGAATGTGGTATTACCTTTTAACTGTGTCATTGTGGCTGGATTAGCAAACAACATACACACAGGATCCTGTGGTCTTGCAGTACCAACCCCCTCCATTCCTCCCGCTGCCGGCATTAAGGTACAATCAAATTCGGATCCTCTTGGACCCGCATATACAGACGACATATTGTAGATAACCAGAAGCAGGCCTGTAAGCAAACGAATGCCAGTAATTTTTCTTTTCATCATTTTTTCCTCTTAGTAAGCAAAACCATTTTCCTCTAATGATGAGCACAACCAGATGAATAGAATCACACCCAAAAGAACCAGAAATTATTCTGGATTATATTCATACGCTGCACCAATCATTACTAATCAATGCTAATCTTTATAAATTTATAAGATTAGCATTGATTAATATTGAATATTAGTCTAGATTATTGCTGTGTCAAGAAATTAATACTGAAATTGGCCTTTGCTTGGCAATGGACTATGCTGAAATTCGATTAGGTGCTGTTTATTATGAATTTATCTCATCGATCATTGGATATGGTGTCTTTCATCGGGATGAAGCGATTTCCTGTGTGTCTTGACGAGTCTATCCTTAACAGTATTGTTCTAAGATAACTCTATTATTTTTAATGTATTAATCACAATGATAAGCAAAGCTATGAAAACCAAGCGATCAGAATTACTAAATACCAAGGAAGCTGCAGACTTTTTAAATGTCAGCGAGATTTCCCTGCGTCGTTGGACAAACGCAGGCAAGTTGCCATGTTTTCGTGTTGGTGGAAAACGGGAACGCCGATTCAAACGACAAGATTTGGAAGAATTTTTAGAAGCACAAACCGGCCATAGTAACGCCCCAATCAATAGCTGTTCGAATCTCAATCACACAACTCATATTTTGCTCGAAGGAGCATGTATCGACTATGGGAAACATCTATGTACATTTTATGAGACAGATCTGGGTAGAATAAAACTATCCGTACCTTTCCTGTCTGAAGGTATCCAAAAAAATGATGTTTGCTTTCTAATCGCAGTAGAAGAAGAAAAAGAACATATTTTAAGTAATCTTGAAAAGATCCACGATGATATTCCCACACTGCTTAAGAATGATAATTTAATTATTTCAGAAGGAATGAATTCAGTTTCAGAAATGCTTTCGTATCTAGAGTCAGAATTTATCCGAGTAACACAAATGGGAAATAGATCCTTAAGAATACTGGGCGATATGTCCTGGTTTCTACATAAGGGTCTGGATCTGGATGATTTATTTAGTTTTGAACGTCGTTATAACTACACATTAGCCAGTCGTTTCCCCGTTGTAAGTTTATGTCAGTATGATGCCAGAAAGTTTTCAGGGACATCAATTGTTAATGCACTCAAATGCCATGAAGATACATTCCAGTATCCGTTGGCAAGATTTATTGGAATATAGAATTTATTGGAATATAGATTTATCAATGATACTCACTACAATCAGATTCAAAAGTGATTTGGCTGCAACGTTGCGAGAGCCGCATCACTTTTGAATTGTCTGAGCAGACGGTTTTGTTATATTTCCATGAAATTAGAATCTAGATTTTAGGGAACCTAGCAATCCAGCATAGATTGGATTGCAGAAGTCACCGACAGCACTATCAGTATCAGACTCATAGGTAGAAATCCATTCGACAAATGTTTTACCAGAATCAGTTACAGGATAAAGGGAAACTTTACCTACATAATTTGAAACAGAATCCTTACTTACCGGCCCTGGGCCATCATCAATACTATAAGTAAATGAAAAGTTTTTGC
The DNA here is from genome assembly GCA_964428145.1 of uncultured Enterobacteriaceae bacterium. Classification (GTDB taxonomy): domain Bacteria; phylum Pseudomonadota; class Gammaproteobacteria; order Eutrophobiales; family Eutrophobiaceae; genus SMWN01. The sequence continues at coordinate 2,121 of CAYRXP010000055.1, read as the reverse complement.
TATCAGCTGATAAAAGTGTTTCATGGAAAGCCTCGTTAAGAACTCTTTGGAGTGTAAGTGGGGTCAGGTCTTGAATCTTGAGCATTCATGGTCATTGTTCACTCGCCTCATTTTTCTTCAAAATCTTACTCACACTTTTGGTTTCTTGTCCACTGGTTGAATAGTCGTAGAGACCTCGCAATACACAAACGTCATTAAAGGTCGGCATCATGTCAAGTAGCATTCAAGAAAATTCTACCAACGCGCAAGCACACTCTTTCGTCTATTGGGCCGATCAAAACACGATTGTATGGTGGTGCCTCATACTTGTATCAGTTTTCCTTGCAGTTGCAGTAAGCCCCTGGGGTTGTCTGTTCTGGCTCTTGGCGCTGGCACTCGATGATATCTTGATGTACGGATTCGGAAAATCAGTATTATTTGATTCTCAGTTACGGGTACGCCGCAATTATCAGTGGATGCACAATATGTATGACAATACAACCGGTAGCGGACGAGATTTGGGCTTTAATCTCGTCGTTGAAGGGGGTCTTTCGCAACGAGCAAAATACGAGCATATGGTAAAAGAGTTAAAGCTAGAGAGGGGAATGGTGATCTGCGATATCGGGTGCGGATATGGTGACTGGTTAAAGTACTGCCGAGATGAAGTTGGGTGCGAAGTTGTTGGCATTAACATGTCGCCAGAGCAGGCGCAATATGCCAAACAAGAGTACGGATTACAAGTAATCGTATCGAATTGGAAAGACATTTTATCAAATGCTGAATTACAGCAAAAACTGTACGGAAAATTTGATGCGATCACATTTATGGATACAGTCGAACACTACGTTAGTATGGAAGATTGTCGCAACCTCAACAAGCAAACGAAAATATATTCAGACATGTGTTTGATGGCCAGTAAGCTCCTCAATAAGAATTCAAAATCAAGTCGTGTTTTTATGTCCTGTCTTCATCAGACCAGAAAACCTCGATCATGGAGATTTTACTACCATTCCTACTTCATGGATAAATTCTATTCTGGGTACTATCCTTCTGTGGATGAGGGTCCCTTGAAGGTATGCGAACCTTGGTTTGATGTTTTAAAAATTGATGATAAAACCGAAGACTATCGTCTTACCGGCGTTCGTGACAGAAAGCATTTTCAGGCTGTAAAAGTTAAACTCACCCCTAAAAAAGTTGCATATTCTTGCATGCTCCTCCTACTCGATCCGCATGTCATTCACCGACTCCTCTATTACAAGCAAGATTCATGGATGTATTTTTATGGTGACAATGCATACGATAACACCTACGACATTGAGTATCGCAAAAGAGTAAGCTTTGTCTTGCTGTTCTGGGTTACATTTGCACTTAAGAAAATCGGGAATTAAAAAAAGAATAGGGGTCTATCATTGAAATTGAGAGGTGGTCAGTAAGCATACCAAAGACTAGACTTTTCATTGACAAGGGTGATGATTTTTCAGCATTTTTATCCGTTCCAGCGGTACTGTCAATATCCTTGATGATCTAAGGGGTATGCCATATGGAAATCTATTATTTTGTAAGAGAAACTACTTTTGACTTATCAGGAATCCAGCATGTTAAAGTGAAGTATCTTCAGCCTTCTAAAATCTTGGGGTAAACTGGGATAGACTATTAATTTCTAATAATTTGAATGTCCGCTTTTGGCCGAAAGCAGTAGTTCAATATCTCTAGCTGAATGCCCGCTTTCGCTGGATAGCAGACGTTAAGCACATCCAAGTTGTATGTCTGCTTAATACTGAAAGCAGACATTCAGATGTAATATATGACAGGTAAATAGCGACCCTAAACGAATATTGTCAGTTATCAGTTAGAAGCGGAAATGATTGGAGGCTGGGGTTGGATTCGAACCAACATGGACGGCGTTGCAAACCGCTGCATCTATCTGCCACCCAGCCATATTTAATGAATCAGGCTGCAAACGTTTACTGCACGTACCTGTTTATGAGACCGTTTAGTTGTGATTTGGATTGAACACCAACCACCTTTTCTTTCAGCTCCCCATCCTTGAAAAGCATCAACGTCGGGATGCTGCGGATACCAAAGCGAGCCGGAGCCTCTGGATTTTCATCCACGTTCACCTTAGCTACTCGTAAACGTCCT
>CAYRXP010000054.1:1832-9598 GCA_964428145.1 uncultured Enterobacteriaceae bacterium | reverse complement strand
AAGAAACAACCATTACTTTGGGTCGGGAAGAAGGCATTTTTGCAGGGATATCCTCAGGTGGAGCAATCGCTGCAGCATTGAAGCTTTCAGCGGAGCTTGAAAATGCACTGATCGTTACCATCATATGCGACCGGGGTGATCGTTATATTTCCACTAATGTCTTTAAATCATAATTGTAGAAAATAGACAAAAAATGAATCTACTCGTTTTTGACATTGAAACCATCCCGGATACAGATTCCGCAAGAAAAATTCATTCACTGGAAGGATTGACCGATGCAGAGGTTGCCGAATCTATGTTTGCCCAACGCAGGCAACAAACGGGTGGCAGTGATTTTCTTCGACATCATCTGCAAAAGGTAGTCGCCATATCGACAGTCCTCAGGACATCAGATAAATTAAGCGTATGGTCATTAGGTGATGTTGGTTCACCTGAAGAAGATATTATCCAACGATTTTTTGATGGGATCGATCGCTATACACCCATGCTGGTTTCCTGGAATGGTAGTGGTTTTGACCTGCCTGTCTTACATTACCGGGCATTGCTGCATGGAATTAATGCTTCACGTTATTGGGAAACGGGGGGTGATGATCAGAGTTTTAAATGGAATAATTACATCAGCCGTTTTCATGAGAGACATACCGACCTGATGGATGTGATTGCGGGATACAACCCTCGCGCAAACGCACCCCTGACAGAAATAGCCAGCATGTTAGGTTTCCCGGGCAAGATGGGTATGGATGGCAGCAAGGTCTGGGATAACTACCTTGAGGGTAATATTGAGGGTATCCGAAATTATTGTGAGACCGATGTGTTAAATACCTATCTGGTTTTCCTCCGTTATGAACTTATGCGAGGGCTAAAATCAATGACCGCTTATGAAACAGAATGCGAACGCGTCAGAGATATGTTACAGGAAGAAGGTTACCCTCATTTACTTGAATTTTTAAGTGTCTGGAATTAAAAACAGACATTTCGAACATAGTTTATTCACTTACATAATCCAATAGACCCACAAAAGCTACCCAACTAAAATTTAAATCACCATTCATTGTGTAAAAAATTAGAATGCTCCGATGTGTTCTGTGAACTTCACGACAATTTTAAATATCATTTATTATGGCGAGACGGCGTAAGAAAATACCGCAGGAACCTGTTTCTGCAAAGATAGAATCTCTCTCACATGAAGGCCGGGGTATCGCGCATGTCGAGGGTAAAACGGTTTTCGTGAACGGTGCGTTGCCAGGGGAAGAGGTACTGTTCCAGTATAAAAAGCGCCGTTCAAAATTTGATGAAGCACATACACTGGAAGTAAAGAACCCGGCAGCAGAGCGTATTGATGCCAAATGTGAATTTTTTGGTATATGCGGTGGCTGTAGTTTGCAGCACATGCAGCACGAGTTTCAGATCGAACATAAACAATCCGTCCTGATAGAACAATTAAAACACATTGGCAATGTTGAACCAAAGTCTGTCATCCCGCCATTAATTGGACCTCAATGGGGCTATCGTCGCAGGGCTCGATTAGGCGTTAAGTATGTCGAGAAGAAGGGAAGAGTACTGGTCGGATTTCGGGAAAAATATAGCCCATTCGTGGCCGATATCAACCGCTGTGAGGTGTTACATCCTTCAGTGGGCCTGTTACTTGAACCGCTACAGTCGTTGATTGCAGAACTATCTTTAATCAAACAAATTCCACAAATCGAAGTCGCTGTGGGTGATGATGTAACAGCTCTGGTCTTCAGACACCTTGCTGATTTCACTGATGGGGATATGGTAAAGCTTAAAGACTTCGGTGAACAACATCACCTGGAAATTTATTGTCAGTCTGGTGGTCTAGATTCGGTTATACCGCTGGAGGGCACAACACCGAAAGAATTGTCTTATTCGCTACCGGAATTTAGTGTCATTATGAAATTCCTGCCGACAGATTTCACACAGGTCAATTCTGAAATCAACCGGGTAATGGTTCCTCTTGCCCTTGAATTACTTGAAGTGGATAGTTCAGACTCTGTGCTCGATTTGTTTTGCGGGATTGGAAATTTTACCTTGCCATTGGCTCGCAAGGCATCCAGGGTTCTGGGTATTGAAGGTGATCATGGTTTGGTAGAACGCGCAAAACAAAATGCCACATCCAATAATATAAGCAATGTGGACTTTCGTGCCGTTGATTTAGCGAAAGACGATTTGAATGAAGACTTTCTACATGATGGTTTCAATAAATTATTCATGGATCCAGCGCGGACTGGTGCGCAGGAAGTGATTCAGAAGATGGATCTGTCATTAATTGACAGGATTGTTTATATTTCCTGTAATCCGGCAACCCTGGCACGAGATGCGGGGATACTGGTTAATAAAAAAGGCTTTACCCTAAAACAGGCAGGCATTATGGATATGTTTCCTCATACCACGCATGTTGAATCCATTGCCGTGTTTACTAGCCAAAAAAATGAAAGAGGGAAAATAAACGAATGCTAGATAAAAAACGACGAGCCTTCGTTTTTTATCTACTTGTCGCTCTAATATTTATTTCCGCTTGTACTCAAGAAGATAATCATGCGATTCGGTTTGGTCTGGAATCAGCGCCCGTTACACTAGATCCACGCTTTTCAACAGATGCTACTTCCTACAGAATTACACGGTTAATTTATCGAAGTCTAGTTGATTTCGATGATAATTTTCAATTCATTTCCGATCTCGCAAACTGGGATATGCTTGATTCAAAGCAATATCGTTTTACATTAGGAAACACCGGTAGAAAATTTCATCATGGTGAAAAATTAACGGCCGATGATGTGAAAGCGACTTATGATTATGTGCTGGAGAACAAGAATGCTTCTCCACATCGAGGTTCCATTGAAGTCATTGAAAGCATTACAGTGATTGATGAGGACACAATCGGTTTTAATCTAAAGCGTCCTGACCCTTTGTTTCCCGGAAGGTTAGTCATAGGAATATTACCGGCATCATTGATTGCCTCAGATCATCCTTTTAATATAGAGCCCATCGGCAGCGGCCCGGTCGAGTTACAAGAATGGTCGAGCGATGGTGATCTTTTATTAAAACGCCAAAATGATAACCAATTATTAAACTTTATTACCGTCAAAGACCCAACGGTGCGTATATTAAAATTATTACGTGACGAGCTGGATATCATACAGGGAGATATCCCCAGAGAGATACTTAGCTGGCTTGAGAAACAGGACAAGTCACATATTGAGAAAGCACGGGGGGATACCTTCACATATATGGGCTTCAATATGGCGGATCCTGTAACGAGTCAGCTTCCGGTTCGTCAGGCCATTGCCCACGCGATTGACAGGGCAGAGATTATTGAACACATGATGGGCAATACAGCGCGCCTTGCCGGTGCCATGCTGCCCCCGGAGCACTGGAGTGGAAATGCGGAACTCTCCGGTGTTGCATTTGATCCGGAAGAGGCGAAACGTTTACTGAAGGTTGCAGGTTTTGATGAAAATCATCCCCTGGAAATTGTTTACAAAACCTCGAACAATCCTTTCCGTGTGCGACTGGCCACTATCATTCAATACCAATTGAAACAGGTTGGCATTCAAGTCGAGGTACGTAGTTATGATTGGGGAACTTTTTATGGTGACATCAAGGCAGGGCGTTTTCAGATGTACAGCCTGTCATGGGTTGGACTAAAAATTCCTGATATATTCCGCTATGTTTTCCACAGCACATCGTTGCCACCCAATGGTGCAAATAGAGGTCGTTTCAAGGATGCCATCGCAGATGCCATGATAGAAGCAGCAGAGAGCAAACAGGATTTGACCGAGCAAGCAAAGCTATATCAAGACCTGCAGGCTTACCTGCATGAGCAATTACCTTATATACCCCTGTGGTATGAAGATAATATACTGGTGACATCGAAAGACATTAGCGGCTATGCCCTGGCAAGCGACGGTAACTATGATGGGCTACTCACTGTTAAGAGAAATTAATTATTTTAAATAAACATGAATCAAGATAAATACATAGAAATCAATATCAGCAATCAAACACTTAGTTTGCTGGAAGGGAATGATGTCATTAAGCAATACACCATCTCGACAGCGAAGAATGGCCCTGGTGAACAGATGGACAGTGGATGTACCCCAAGGGGGAAACACATTATCAGTCAAAAGATTGGTGCAGCTTGCGATGTTAATACGGTATTCGTTAGCAGAGAACCTACAGGTGAAATTTACCAACCGGAATTACGGCAACAGTTCCCAGACAGAGACTGGATATTGACGCGCATACTCTGGCTCAGTGGTTGTGAAGCAGGCAAGAACAAGGGCGGAAACGTTGATAGTTATAATCGCTATATTTATATCCATGGTGGCCCGGATGATGTTGCCATGGGCGTACCCGGTTCACGGGGCTGTGTGCGTATGCGTAATGATGACATTATTGAGTTGTTTGAATTGGTCGGGCCTGAAACAGACGTGAATATTTTTTAAGTTATGGGAATGGCATCTTACAAGATATCCATGGCATTATCCTGATTGCCTGTTGCGATCTCGGCCATTCGATAGCCACGCTTTTTAACACTGGCAAGAAAGGTACCCAGTTCACGGTGAGGTTCCAGTATCAATCACCTTTACTAATTATAGATAAAGTGTGTTGTTTCATCTTATAAAGAATAACGTAGTCAGATGTATAAACTGACTACGTTATTATCCAATGTTTACCTATTACGGGCAACACGTCTGCTGCCGCCCCGTTGCGAGCGTTGACTACTACCGTCACCGCGTCCGCTCCGTTGTGAGCGTTGACTATTTCCGTCACCGCGTGAGCTTCGTTGTGAGCGTTGACTATTTCCGTCACTGCGGTTGCGACCGTCTTCTCTTCGATCTGCTCTAGATTCACGACGGTCTGCTCTATTCTCTTGTCGATCATCACGACGGTCTGCCCTATTTTCCTGATGATCTTCACGATGCTCTGCTCGATTTTCCTGATGATCTTCACGATGCTCTGCTCGATTTCCCTGATGATCATCATTTTCCTGGTGATCTTCACGATGTTCTGCCCTATTTTCCTGGTGATCTTCACGATGTTCTGCTCTATTATCTTGTCGATCTTCACGACGCTCTGCTCGATTTTCCTGTCGATCTTCACGACGATCTGCTCGATTCTCTTGTCGATCTTCACGACGCTCTGCTCGATTTTCCTGTCGCTCCACTAGTGTCAGGCGTTCAGCATCACTGGTATCTTCATCATCGGCGATAACCGGTGTACTCAATACCAGAGCTAATATTGAACTGGTTAATATACCTATTCTTTTGGAATTATGTTGTTGCATGATTGCTATCCTCCTTACGGATATTCTATTAACCCCCTCTACTAACGCATGAGGTATCATTCGGTTGACAGAAAACTCTAACAATTAAGTGAAAACGGGGAGATATTAATGTCTGCTTCAAATCACGGTGATTCAGTAAAAGCATTCTCTATGCATTTCTGGCTAATCTTGGGCTCGCTATCGCTAAAACAGGAACTGCTATGTATACCGGTTCCGGTAGTATGATGGCTGAAGCCATTCACCCCTTAGCTCAACCCTTACATCTGAATGCCCACTTTCAGTATTGAGCAGACATTCATCGGTATTTACCTTTTAAACGAATTACGCTGTTCCTGTTCATTTTGTAATTTTTGATAACTTTCCCAGCGACGTTGATCTAGTTCACCAGAGCCCAAAGCAGTTTTGATTGCGCAACCTTTTTCGGTTTTGTGTTTACAGTTTTTGAATTTGCAGTAACCAAGGTATTGAAGAACATCTTCAAAGGTGTCTTCAATCCCTGTTTTACTTTCACTGAGTTGTAACTCTCTGATTCCTGGCGTGTCGATGAGTATGCCACCACCATGCAATAAATGTAGAGAGCGTGAGGTGGTCGTGTGTATGCCTTTGCCGTCTTCTTCGCTGATTTCTGCCGTTAATTGATCGGCATCTGTCAGGTTATTGATCAATGTGGATTTTCCAACGCCGGAGGAACCGACTAGCGCAATGGTATGGCCTTCAGTACAAAGTGTTTTAAGGCCAGCCAAACTTGACTTGTCTTTAGCATTTACACATTCAACACGAAGTTCATTTTGTAATTTCAATGCTTTATTTTTATATGAATCAACATCATCTGTCAGATCCATTTTAGTCAGAACAATTACCGGTTGAATCCTGGATTCTGCAGCTAGTGCCAGATAACGTTCGATACGTGAGGCATTAAAGTCTTGATTACAGGAGGTGACAATAAACAGGGTATCGACATTCGCAGCAATCAGTTGATCATGTTTCCGCTGTCCTGCTGCTTTACGGACAAGGACTGTTTCTCGTTCAAATATGCGTAGCGGGCGCTCACCTTCATTGGGTATTAGTATCCAGTCACCAACTGCCATATTTTTCGGATCACTGAATACGCCTATCTCAAAGGTTGCAATTCCTTTATTGCTCCAGACAATACAGTGACTACGGTGGATTTGCGCGATGCGGGCGGGATAGCAAATGTTTTCTTCATCTGGAGCTATTTGTTGCTGGAAACAGGGCTTCCAGCCCAATTGCGGCAGATTAAAAATCATGTTGTTTACTAAAGCCTGATCTTAAGATGGTGAAGCCCCTGACTGTTTTGAATATTGATGATAGTAAGCTTTTTTGAGTTTTTTAAGCAAATTAATGTCAACCATTTCGATACAGGTGCGTTATTGACTGTGTAGCTCAGATAATGCGTTGGAGAATAATATGAAAAACAATACATTAATGATAAAGCTAACATCAGGCTTGATCATCGGCATGTTTGCGATGCCTGCGCTTGCTGATAATGCAAGAGATGCTGAGCATGAAAGGGTTGGTGATCGATTAGAGCCTAGAGGAGATCACGCCGATCAACATCTGGATAGAAAAGGCGATCGAATCAATCATAATCCGGACAGAAAGGGTAATCGTGTCGCCAGAACAAATAGGTAATTGAAACTATTTATAAAAAATAACTACGAGATATAGCGCTGTGAGATAGTATCATTCGTTGATGCGCTATCTGTTTAAAAAGCAATTTAACAGCAATGAGAAAAATATCATGAAACTCAGTCTCTTCAAAATAACCTTGGCTAAAATGTCTCTGGCAGGAATGACATTGGCGGCAAGCCTTGTTTTGGCGCTTTCCCCCTCGCCTCTATTGGCTGGAGAGGGTAATGCCGTTGACAGCGACAGGCGGCAGGAAATCAGACAGGAGAGACTGAACGATTTTACAGATGCGGAAAAGGCTGAATTCAAGGCATTCCGCGAGGAGATGCGCGAGAAAACCAAAGGTATGACTCCGGAGGAGAGAAGGGCGTATAGACAGGAACGTACCTCTGAAAGAATGAAAGACATGTCTCCTGAGCAGAGGAAAAAAATTCAGGCACGCATGGAAGAGCGCAAACAGATGCGCCAGAAGGAGATGCACGAGAAAATTAAAGATATGTCTGCAGATGAAAGAAAGGTATTGATACAGGAGCGTATGGCCAAAAGGATGAAGTATATGTCACCCGAAGAAAGGGAAAAATTTCAGGCACGCATGGACAGACGCAAGCAGATGCATGAAAAATTAAAGGAGATGAGTCCAGAGGAAAGAAAGGCATTCAGAGAAAAGCGTATTGAAGAGAAGATGGAAGGTATGACACCTGGACAGCGAGACGAATTCAGACGTCACTTGGAGCAGCGGAGAAACAGCCGAGATGTAGGGCGAGATGTAGGGCGAGGTGAAAGGCGAGATACGGGGCGTGGTGAAAGG
>CAYRXP010000054.1:0-1732 GCA_964428145.1 uncultured Enterobacteriaceae bacterium | reverse complement strand
GGTGAAAGGCGAGATACGGGGCGTGGTGAAAGGACCGGAACCAGGCAAGGAAGATAAGCAGTAAGTCCGTTTTGGGTGAACGTCATGGAATTGTCCATTTTAAAGGATCAATTTGTAAACTTCAGTCCGGTAAAAATATCAGGGGAAATACACTGGAACGTAATCTAGAATTAGAAGGTTTTTTTGCTAGAGTTGAAAAGCGCGCTTTCCGACTAGCAGAGATTTCAACTGGAAACAGGGATGATGCACTGGATATATTGCAGGATTCCATGTGCAAATTGGTGGATAAATATGCAAAGCGGAACCCGGATGAATGGGGGCCGCTATTCCACACTATTTTGCAACGTATGATAGTTGACTGGTATAGACGTCATGCGGTGAGAGAAAGGTTTCGTGGATGGTTTGGCAGTAATCATAAAGATGATGAAAGTGAAGATCCTATGCAGAATGTGAAGGATGTTTACGGCAAGACACCAGAACAAGAAGTGCAATCGGACAGACGTATTGCTATAATTGACAGGGTGATACGAGAATTACCCTTGCGTCAGCAACAGGTGTTTTTGTTGAGGGCGCTGGAAGGATTCGATGTTAAGCAGACAGCGCGAATTATGAAGTGTTCAGATGGGAGTGTTAAGACGCATTATTCCAGAGCAGTGCGTGTCTTGCGTGAGAAGTTGGGAGATGGTTGCCTATGACTATTCAAGATAAAGATAAACAATTCGTTGATTCGATAATATCAGAGTTGAATGAAAGTGTGCAGAATATTAACGCGCGTGATTTGTCAGCGATTACTCAGTCACGTAATAAAGCGTTGTATGAAAAAATAGAAAAGAAACCCGGGTGGATTTTCATTCCTGCGGGTGCATTTGTAACGGCATGTCTCGCACTAGTTGTATACAGCTTTATGCAAGTTACCCCCGATGGACAAAATCTGACCCAGGAAAGGTTAGCCCAGGAGAATTTGACCCAGGAAAGTGTAGAACTGGTTTCTGGACTTGAAGAGATAGATTACTATGAAGATCCAGATATTTATGAAGAGCTTAACTTTCATGAATGGCTCGATGCTTATGAATCATCAAGCTGATGTTGCTGAATTAATCCCCTGTTTTATGTGACTCTTTTGCTAGCATTCGTGCAAATTGTTTTATCTGCATATCGTAAAGAACAAGTTCCCCTCCTGTTTTAATGGCCGTTAGTGAAATTCTGGCAATTAATAGCAACAATAACAAAGCAATTATCCAGGCAAAGAAATAAGAAACTCGAATATTTCCTGTGCCTACAGGAGAAGGTCTTTTTTCAGTTTCAGTGTACTGTTTAACACCATTCTCTGAGTTACTCCCTACAATCAGACTATCTCTGATCGGTGCCAATGTTTTATCAATATTTGAACCTTTTTCGATGGCGACAGCAAAACGTTCGATTTTTTCGGGATGTGCATACAAATCTTGCGCTGTTAACAAAACCTGAATGGCGACCCAAAGGCCAGCGAGCAGGAGAAAAAATCCTAGTATCCTGACAAGGAAACTCATGATGTTTCTACCAGCGTCATCTAATGTATATTCATTCATGATTTTAACTCCTGCCTGGAGAATCCTTTATACTCGTTTTTATTATTGTACGAAGTATAGGACTTTATACTGGAACGGCCGATGAGGCCAGAAAAGTGAGACATAAATATTCATTATGTTGAATTATCTCGGGTCAAGATTGTTCGGAGCATTATTGGTGGTGG
>CAYRXP010000053.1:0-9630 GCA_964428145.1 uncultured Enterobacteriaceae bacterium | reverse complement strand
GGATTGATGACAGAGCACATTAAGGACATCCTTCAGGAAGAAGGGATCGACTGCAAGATAAAAAATCTAAGCCTTGCAGGAGGCCTGGGCGAGATACCTCCCATTGAATGTTGGCCTGAAGTCTGGATTCTGGAAGATGATGATTATGATCGTGCAAGCAGTATCGTCGAAGATTTGCTAAAAGAATCAGATGAATACCGAACATCCTGGCTGTGCCAATGCGGAGAGAAAATAGAGGGTCAATTCACTGAGTGTTGGAGTTGTGGCGCAGCGCGAGGGTGAGAATTTACCTTGCAGACCACATGCTTTATTTGCTAACTATTCCGACCCATCGTATTTCTGTTGCAGTTGTATTACCAACCACCACTTTCTTTAAACTTTTAGGTGCCTCTGCTTTGTTCACATCGACGGCTATACGTCCTGCCATAATTTCTGCTTTCTTCTGAGGGAAAGATGGTTCTTTATCTGGATCTGCAAAACCAATGGGGAATAAAGGCAAATTTGTTCTGGGATCGTATTTATCTAATGCCCCTACTGTATGGAGAATTTCATGGGCAATAACGACATTATTTTCTTTAGACATTTTCTTATCTGCAAAAGCATTAACAACACCAATCAATCCTTTTTGCAATCCAAGTGAATGTGCGAGCCGTAGGTTTTTCTGTGGTTCAAAATAGATAATAAACACCTGAATATCTTTCGGGTAATCATAATTATCAATTTGCCACGACCAGTAACGCATTTTCAGACTCCAGACCATGATTGACAGGACTGATGCATGGTTCCCTGGTGGTTTCGGAGGCAGTTCACGAATCTGTTTAGCCAGATCAATATCAACAGGCCTTTTTATAGCGAGTTGATAGCGTTCTGCTTCACGATTAAAAAATTCTTCAATGCCTGTGTAAGTATCCTTATCAAGTCGTTCAATATATTTTGTGGTCGCTTCTCTACCATCGCCGTTGATTGGATAGATAGCAACAACCAGAGGGGCGTCCCAGTCAGTACTACGTTCCTTTGTCCACCAGGTGGATAAGGCAACCATCAGCAATACATAAAGTAGAATTAATATTCTGAAGTTTTTTATCATGCTACCGGACATTTTATTTCCTTATAAATTTGAATTGATAGATCGAATCACATCATTTTTTTATCTAGTAATAAATTGAGTGTGAAACGAATACCGAAACCTGTGGTATCTGTTGGAATATGTGCGAGACCCCCTTTACGATGACTACTGGATAAATCAATATGTACCCAGGGCGTATCATTCTTCACGAAGCGCTGAAGGAATCTTGATGCGAGGATATGATCCATTCCGGATTCCAGAGAACATTGTTTAACATCGGCGATATTACTTTCTATTGCCTTATCAAAATCTTCATCCATAGGGAAAGACCAGACCCGCTCACCACTGTCCTTTCCTGCCTCAATCAAGGTTGGGATAAGTTCTTCCTTGTTGGTGAAGACACCACTATAGGCCGTACCTAATGAATACACACAGGCACCAGTTAATGTTGCGTAATCAATCATCAACTTTGGCTTTAATTTTGAAGCCATCGCCAGAGTATCGGCCAATACCATACGACCTTCTGCATCGGTATGGACAATTTCAATCGTTGTCCCATCGGAGGCCATGACCACATCATTAGGTTTATATGCCTTGGGTCCAATATGATTCATTGCCAATGCCAGCCAACATTCCACAGGGTAATTTACTTTCATTCGCGTTAATGCCAAAAATGTCCCCAGTGCGACCGCACTACCCTGCATATCTTCGTGCATACCAAACATGTAATTTGCGGACTTTAGATTTGTTCCTCCGGTGTCGTAACAAATACCTTTACCGACCAGTATTAATTTACCTTTACGTGTCTTTGCCCTAGGTGAATTAACCCTAATTGAATTAACCATGGGCTCGTATTTTAATCTTACGATTCCTGCATCAGCTGTTGGGCTACCCTGCGAGACAGCCAGGAAAGCGCCTGCCTTTTTCTTCTGTAATGCCTTAGTGTCAAAAAATTTCAGTTTCCATTTATTGTCTTTCGCCAGTTCCTTAACTCGTTTTAAATAGGTGGATGGCGTTAATTTATTTGAAGGTAACATGCTCAATGAACGTGCCAGTGCATTACCTTCTGCTTCTGCAAAGGTTCTACGAAACCCATGCGATTTTTTGATGCCGAAAGCATGCGTCCTGGCAAGTTTTTCCGATTTCTTTTTTTTGCTTTTGAAACTGGGCATCTCTGCAGATGCACTGAGTATGGCTGCAATGATCGCTTCAGTAATCCTTTCAGTTTTTATGTCATCAAAATCTGAAACAGCGATAGCGATTTCTTTTGCATGAAAGGACTCATGCTCTGCAACAAGCTTCCTCGCCAACGTCAGTATTTCAAAGCTGGATATCTCGTCTTTAATACATGCATATGCGACATGACTCCTCAGCTTGTTAGGTAAATCACATACCACGGGGCTTGTATCTGCTTTTTTACACCCTGTCCTCTTTCTTCTTTCAGAGAGTACAGTGGCGTAAGGACGAGACTGATTAATTTCCAGAGGAAACACCATAATCCAGTTTGAAAATTTATTGATATCCAGTTTTTTTGGCGCTGCTTTATGTTGCTGCAATTTCACATGCATTACGTGCTTCTCCTGTTTACTTTTGCTGTTTTCTTTGTTTGTTGTAATTAACTTGTAATTATTCGGGCCATTGTATCTATATAGACGTAATTATCTCTACATTTACTCAAAATAATCCTAGAATAGTCACTATTAGGAATACCATTTAAAGAGTGGGCCAGATCATGACAGAAGAACAAAAAGACATTGATCAGCAAGAGACGCAGGAATGGCTCGAGGCACTGGAGTCCATTCTCGAACGCGAAGGGGTTGATAGAGCCCATTTTATTCTTGAACAACTGATCGCCAAAGCACGCAAATCAGGGGCTTATCTTCCCTATTCTGCGACCACAGCTTATCTCAATACTATTCCGCCTGCTAAAGAAGAACGCTCACCGGGGGATCCTGCTATTGAATGGCGTATCCGATCTTTTGTACGTTGGAATGCCATGGCAATGGTTGTACAAGCAAATCGAAAAACTGGAGATTTGGGTGGACATATTTCAAGCTTCGCTTCTTCAGCAACACTTTATGACGTAGGTTTTAATCATTTCTTCCATGCACCAAGTAAAGATGATGCTGGCGATATGTTGTTTATTCAGGGCCATTCTGCGCCGGGAATTTATGCACGTGCATTTTTGACGGATAGAATCACTGAAGAGCAAATGAATAATTTTCGCCGGGAAGTTGATGGGCGTGGTTTGTCGTCTTATCCTCATCCCTGGCTGATGCCGGATTACTGGCAATTCCCGACGGTCTCTATGGGGCTTGGCCCGATTATGGCGATCTATCAGGCGCGATTTATGCGTTATCTGGAAAATCGTGGTTTAAAAGAACCAAGCAATCGTAAAGTTTGGGCCTTTATCGGTGATGGTGAAACAGATGAGCCCGAATCAATGGGTGCGATCGGTCTCGCCGCGCGCGAGAAACTCGACAACCTGATTTTTGTGATCAATTGTAATCTGCAGAGACTGGATGGACCTGTAAGAGGCAATGGAAAGATCATTCAGGAACTGGAAAGTTCATTTCGTGGTGCAGGCTGGAACGTCATCAAGGTGATTTGGGGTTCCTATTGGGATCCACTGATCGCCCGTGATACCAGTGGTTTGCTTTACAAGCGTATGGAAGAAGTCGTTGATGGCGAATATCAGGCATACAAAGCCAATGATGGTGCTTATGTCAGAGAACATTTTTTTGGTAAATATCCTGAACTAAAAGCCATGGTTGCCAATATGACTGATGACGATATCTGGCGATTAAATCGTGGCGGACATGATCCACATAAGGTCTACGCGGCTTATGCCGCTGCAGTGAAACACACCGGCCAGCCGACAGTGATTCTCGCAAAAACTGTCAAAGGTTATGGTATGGGTGAAGCGGGTGAAGGTCAGAACGTCAGTCATCAGCAGAAAAAAATGGGCGAGAAAGCGCTTAAGCAATTTCGCGATCGCTTTAATATTCCTGTATCTGATGAAGATATTGCAGACGCTCCCTATTATCGTCCTGCGGAAGATAGTGAAGAGCTCAAATATCTCAGGGAACATCGAGAGGCATTAGGCGGCTATTTCTTCGCGAAACGGGAGCCACCTCCCCCTCTTGAAATACCAGGCATAGATATTCACCAGAAATTACTGGATGGCACGGGTGAAAGAGAAATTTCTACCACCATGGCATTTGTTCGCATCCTTAATACGTTACTCAAGGACAAAAATATAGGGAAAAATATTGTGCCGATAGTTCCTGATGAGGCACGTACCTTTGGCATGGAAGGCATGTTCAGACAGTTGGGTATTTATTCATCTGTCGGACAGCTTTACGAACCAGTCGATCATGGTCAGGTCATGTATTACCGCGAAGACATCAAGGGTCAGATCCTTGAGGAAGGACTCAATGAAGCCGGGGCTTATTCATCCTGGATTGCTGCGGCAACTTCATATAAAAATCATGGCATACACATGATTCCTTTTTATATCTATTACTCCATGTTTGGCTTCCAACGCATTGGTGACCTGGCCTGGGCCGGTGCTGACATGCGTTCAAGAGGTTTTCTCCTGGGCGGAACCGCAGGAAGAACCACGCTGAACGGTGAAGGTTTGCAACACCAAGATGGACATAGTCATGTACAGGCATCGACTATTCCAAATTGTGTTTCTTATGACCCTACTTATGCCTACGAGCTTGCAGTCATTATTCAGGATGGCCTGAAACGCATGTATCAGGATTTCGAAGACATCTTTTATTACATCACCGTTATGAATGAGAATTACCAGCATCCCCCCAAGCCTGATATGGCCGAAGAAGGCATTCTAAAAGGCATGTATCTACTGAAGGCAAGTGGTAAGAAAAAACTTAAGGTAAAACTACTTGGTGCGGGGACAATTCTGCGTGAAGTCATTGCCGCGGGTGAATTGCTCAAACAGGACTTTGGTGTCGCTTCGGATGTCTGGAGCGTCACCAGCTTTAATGAATTACGTCGAGACGGACTGGATGCACAGAGATGGAATTCGCTGCATCCTGAAAAGAAAGCAAGAACATGTTATGTCACTTCATCCCTGCTTGGACCTGACCTCCCTGTGATTGCGGCAACTGATTACATGAAGATATATGCTGATCAAATACGAGAATACGTCCCGGGACGTTATGTCGTATTGGGGACTGATGGTTTTGGTCGCAGTGATACCCGTGACAAGTTGAGAAAATTTTTCGAAGTGGATCGTTTTTATATCACCGTCGCCGCCTTAAAAGCGCTGGCTGACGATGGCCTGATCCCCGTTTCAAAAGTTGCACAAGCAATCAAGAAATATAATATCGATCCTGAAAAACCAAATCCAGTAACCGTTTAACGTGGCTAACTCCAGAGAAATAACACTCCCGGATATTGGTGACTTCGACACCGTCGATGTGATTGAGGTATCGGTGAAAGTCGGAGATAACGTTAATGTAGAAGACACTATCATCACACTGGAAAGTGATAAAGCTACCATGGATATCCCCTCGCCTGCTGCGGGCAAAGTGACCGAAATTTTAGTTAACGTTGGAGATTCAATCTCAAAGGACACACCGATTCTGTTAATCGATGAGACAGAAAGCAGTCATTCCTCTGCGGTGGAAGAAATCGTCGGTGAGACCTCTACTGAATCTGCTGACGAGGCCTCGGATTCACAAACACCAGCAGAACCCGTGCAGACAGCACCAAGAATGGCACCCAATGTGATGGAAACCTCACAAATCGTTGGAAGCAGCCGTTCAGAAAAAGCCCATGCCAGCCCTTCAGTACGTCGATTTGCAAGAGAGCTTGGCGTTGACCTCGGACTCGTTTATGGCAAAGGAACCAAGGGGCGCATCCTTAAAGAAGATATCAAAGCCTTCACCAAGAGTATGTTGTCCGGAAATAAATTAGGCAGTGGCGGTGGCCTTGCATTTCCTGAAATCCCGCCGGTTGATTTTTCCAAGTTCGGACAAACCGAAGTGCAGCCACTTAGTCGACTTAAACGACTTGGCGGACAGGCATTACATCGCAGCTGGATCACTGTGCCTCATGTCACTCAATTTGACGAAGCTGATATTTCAGATCTTGAGACCTTCAGAAAATCAAAACTTGAGGCTGCAAAAGCTGAAGGGATTAAACTGACATTGATTACTTTCCTGGTGAAAGCTGCTGTTGTTGCACTACAGAAATTTCCTGAGTTTAATTCTTCGATTACTTCGGATGGCGAACATCTGGTATTGAAAAAATATTTTCATATCGGCGTTGCCGTGAATACAAAAAATGGTCTGGTCGTGCCTGTCATTAAGGATGCTGATAAAAAAGGATTGTTTGAAATTGCAGAGGAGATTAGCCAGCTAAGCAACAAGGCACAGGAAGGCAAATTAACACCTACCGAAATGCAAGGTGGCTGCTTCACTATATCCAGTCTTGGCGGCATTGGCGGCACGGGCTTTACACCCATTGTCAATGCACCTGAAGTAGCCATTCTCGGCGTCTCTCGATCCGCCATGAAACCAGTTTATGAAAATGGAGAATTTGTCCCCCGTCTGATTATGCCTTACACGCTCTCATATGATCATCGCGTCATCGATGGCGTTGCAGCTGCTAAGTTCACACAATATCTCAGTACAATCCTGTCTGATATCCGCCATATACTCTTATAACCAGAGTTGCCTATAACTAATGTCCGAAATTAAAGAAGTTCTGGTTCCTGATATTGGCGACTTTGAAGCCGTTGAGGTTATTGAAGTTCCAATAAGTGATGGCGACAAGGTTCAACTTGAAGACACACTGATTACGCTGGAAAGTGACAAGGCATCGATAGATATCCCTTCTCCGTACAGTGGTACGGTTAAAAATGTATCCACCAAAATAGGTGATAAAGTCTCACAGGGTGATTTAATCTTGACCCTGGAAATGGAAATTGAAATAGCTGCGGCAGAACACCCCGCAACCGACACTGATATTACAGAAACAACTGCAACTAATGTCAATCACGAATCACAAACAGACACTTCAGTCCAGGAACAAATTGATATGCAACGAGGTGATATGCATTGTGAAGTTGTTGTGCTCGGTGGTGGGCCCGGAGGTTACACTGCAGCGTTTCGTGCTGCTGATCTAGGCAAACAAACCATACTCATTGAACGTTATGAAACGCTGGGCGGTGTCTGTCTCAACGTGGGCTGTATCCCTTCCAAGGCACTGTTACACATTGCCAAGGTCATATCCGAAATTAGTGAGTTAAAAGAACAAGGTCTCGATCTGGGAACATCGAACGTCAATATAAAATCTGTCGGACAATATGCGGTCAATATTGTTAATAAATTGACCACGGGCCTGAAGGCGATGGCCAAACAACGCAAGGTTGAAGTGGTGCATGGCACAGGTAAGTTTATCTCTACAAATATGATTGAAGTAGATGGCGCAGGGGGTAAAACAACAATCTCTTTTGAACATGCCATCATTGCGGCAGGTTCCCAGCCCACGACGATCCCCTCTTTCCCGGATGATCCACGGATTATGGATTCAACTGGGGCATTACTACTTGATGAAATTCCTGAAAGATTATTAGTCATCGGCGGCGGTGTGATCGGTCTGGAAATGGCCGCTGTCTATGAAGCCCTGGGTTCTAAAATCACCATTGTAGAAATGCTGGATGTATTAATTTCCGAGTGTGACAAGGATATTATTCGACCCTTGCAAAAACGTATTACAAAACTCTATGAAAATATATACCTCAGTACAGCCGTCACAAAAATCAAGGCAGCAAAGAATCATCTGGAGGTTTCTTACGACGGTAAAAAAGCGCCAAAATCTGAACGGTTTGATGCAATATTATTATCCGTTGGCAGACGGCCCAACGGATTAAAGATAGGTGCGGAAAATGCCGGGGTGAATGTGAGCGAACAGGGCTTTATTTCTGTCGATGATCAACAAAGGACAAATATTCAGAATATTTTTGCCATTGGTGACATCGTCGGACAACCTATGCTGGCACATAAGGCCACCCATGAAGGAAAAGTTGCCGCTGAGGTTATCTCCGGGTTAAAGCGTGGTTTTGATAATCGTGTCATCCCATCAGTTGCTTATACGGATCCTGAAGTTGCCTGGGTTGGTGTGACTGAGTCAGAGGCCAAAGAAAAAGGCATGGATTATGGTAAAGGGGTATTCCCCTGGGCTGCCAGTGGCAGATCCCTATCCCTGGGCAGAGATGAAGGTATCACCAAGGTTTTATTTGATAAGGAATCAAATCGAATCATCGGTGCTGCAATTGTTGGTCCCAATGCCGGTGATCTCATTGCAGAATGTGCTCTGGCTATTGAAATGGGTGCAGATGCTGAAGATATCGGACTCACCATACACCCGCACCCGACACTCTCAGAAACCATAGGATTCGCTGCTGAAATCTTTGAAGGGACGATTACTGACTTATATATCCCTAAACGCAACAAATAGTGGTCAAAAGATTTATTGTTATCGTTCTTCCAACAATATCAATTCAGAGGTTAATATCTGCATACGTTCCACTGCATTTCTAAGAAGTTCTCTGTGGAAATGCAATAAGGCCGTTGGATGTTCTTTTTCAAGTTTTGCCAATGCCTCTTTAGGAATCAGGTAAACCTCAACATCTGTCTCTGCACGTATGCCGCCGGTGATGCGTTGTTCATCTTGCATTAATGCACGCCAACCCAACATAGCCCCGGGACTGACAGTCGCAATACGGACATCTTTGTTCTTCGCCTGTTTAAATACATTTAACTCACCTTTACGAACAAGCACAAAACTATCAACCGCTTCTCCTTTCGCAAACAGATAATCACCTGCTTTTAACTTTTTCTCTTGCAGAAGCATTTTAAATTCTTCTACTTCGTCACTTTCTAAATTCTGGAATGATTCAAAATCGAGCAGCGTTAATGCAGGCTGACCTTCTGTATAGCCTTCATGATGTTCATGTAATAACATTTCCTCTGCAGCTTCCATGGCTAGATCATGATCCTCATAAATATTTTCTTCGCCTACTTCTGCGATGACACCCATATCCTGCAACATTTCGCGAATAGAAAGTGCAGAGGCCTCTTCAAACTTAAGCAGGCCGCTAAAAAACACGCGCCGATTCTTGCTATGTAATCTTTCTATAATGGACAACAATATCTTTACACCACTGAGATCAATGTCTTTCACGCGAGAGAAATCAAATACAAATTTATCTGCTGATTCGATATCTGCCTCAACTTCACTGATCAACGCATCTGTCGTGCCAAAGAATAATGACCCTTTTAACTCGTAGCTAAGTGTCCGGTGACCAAATTTTTTCAGGATAGCCGTTTCTTTCGCAGAAGAACGTACACGTCTTGAAAATATTTCATTGCCTCTTTCCCGGCGATGAACCACCGGCTGTTTGATCTGTTGCGTAATAAATAAAATAGCAGCGATTGCGCAACCAACGCCCACAGCCACCATTAAATCCACCATTACAGTCACTGCCGTTACGATGATCATGATAAAGAATTCACTGCGAACGTTGC
>CAYRXP010000052.1:4839-9743 GCA_964428145.1 uncultured Enterobacteriaceae bacterium | reverse complement strand
ATCCTGATTTCTAGATAGCATTATCCAGCTTGTCATATTCTGCAGCAGCGCCACTCCTGCCGATTTGTAATGAAAGTTCACGCCAACGGCGGTCTTTGATGTAGTTATGCATTGCCCTTGATTCTTTTTCCAGCTCATCCATACGTGCCTTGACCACATCTCCGATACTGACAACCCCCAGTAGCTGATCCCCATCAACAACCGGTAAGTGACGGAACCGTTGTTCGGTCATGATTGACATGAGTTTCTGCAAGTTATCATCCAGTTTGCAGGTTATGACATTACGGGTCATGATTTCGGAAACGGGTTTCTCCATGATCTCATAACCGTTTTTTGATATCGCATTAACGATATCCCTCTCTGACAATACGCCAACAATACGTTTATTTTCATCCACAACCATCAAGTAACCAATTCTATGTTCCGCACGAAATTTATTGGCATCTGTACTTGTCATTTCGGGAGAGATGGTAACTATGCCTATGTTTTTTTGTTTAATTATTGTTGCAGCAGTAACATGATAACCCCACTCTGTATCATTGATTTTAGCTACCAGGTTATCCATTAATTGATGTGAATATATTTTTAATATAGGAAGAATATGTAACTTGTTTAATATTCCGCCGAAAATTGCATATTTCGGAGTGTATTCAAACTTCAGTGTCAAAAGAATGTTTAAGGGATCTTCCCGCATGCTGAATGTACGTACCATTCTTTTGACTGGCAGTGGATAGCCGCTGCTAATGATCTTCATGGTGAAGCTTTTATTTTCCTGCCAGTCAGTACATTTCTCCTCCCATATTCTGCCACTTTTATGGTGCAGACGACATATCATTCCTGGTGTCCCTTCCGATAGTTTTTCAAGCTTTACTATATTTGGAGCAACCTCAACGTAATTCTCATGATCAGAAATAATCTTCCATACCACAGGTGGACGTGCCTTTATTCTTCTATTTACTTCAAAAATGGACATTTTGAGGATCCTTGTGTGACTGGCAATAAATCAAGTTTAATAGCTAAAACGGAGTCTTGTACAGTATGTACTGGAATTATAGTTCAAATAAAAGGTGAATAAAGAATTCCAGTATGGTGCATGCAAGAGATATATCAATGGTTTATTGAGGTAACATTCAGTTTGTTGCTGTGCAAAAAAGGTATTCTCGGCGTTCGTCAGCAATTATAATCCGTAGATAATGACCATGCTACTTGAAAAACCGGTATCAATCAGGGGTGGAATACACCTCCCTTTAAACAAGTCGCAATCACTCCAGACCCCAATACAAAAGGTAAACATCCCTCCGCACTTGACGATCCCCTTGCGCCAGCATATTGGAGTGTCGGCTACACCGATCGTTAGTGTGGGTGATCATGTTTTAAAAGGGCAGGAAATTGCCTGTCATCAGGGTCTCATCAGTGCCCCGATACATGCAAGCAGTTCCGGAGTAGTAAGTGATATTGGAACATATCCGGTACCCAGTGTTTCTGGTCAGGGTGCCCCATGTATTGTAATTGACACCGATGGTAAGGATGAGTGTCAATCGTTTAAGGAGATGAGTGGTGATCTTTATGAAGTGAATCCTGTAGATATTCATGACAGGATAAATGCTGCGGGTATTGTTGGTCTGGGTGGTGCCGGTTTCCCATCCTCTGTAAAAATGATTTCAGGTTTGCACTATGAAATCCATCTGTTGATTGTGAATGCTGCCGAATGTGAACCCTTTATTACCTGTGACGAGGCATTGTTGCGGGAGAAAGCGCGGGAAGTCATTCTCGGCACGGAGATTATTCGCCATGCTGTACAGGCAGGTGAATGTGTTATTGGAATTGAAGACAATAAACCCGAGGCCATCGCTGCGTTGCAACAGGAAATAAATGATCTGGGTGAAGCCAGTATCGAGCTGGCAGTGCTTCCATCCATATATCCTGCCGGTGGTGAAAAACAACTCGTTAAGGCACTGACTGGGCTGGAAGTTCCATCACAGGGTCTTCCGCTGGATTTAGGCATCGTTTGTTACAACGTGGGTACAGTCTATGCAGTTTACAAAGCGGTTACCTTTGGTGAACCGCTGGTATCTCGTATTGTTACCATGACGGGAAAAGCCATCAAGCAACCGTGCAATTTGGAGGTATTGATTGGAACTCCAATTAGTAATCTGATTGAAGAGTGTGGAGGTGTTACAGAAGATTTCGATCTTTTACTCATGGGCGGTCCAATGATGGGTTTTCCACTACAGAGTGATGATCTTCCGGTGACCAAAACAACGAATTGTCTCATTGCTGCCACCCCGGCAGATGTACTTACCAGGAGGCAATCGCCCATGCCCTGTATCCGTTGTGGTGATTGTGTAGCGGTATGTCCGGTTAGCCTGCTACCACAACAACTATACTGGTTTGCACGATCAGGAGATCATGACAGATTGAAGGAATACAAGTTAATGGATTGTATAGAATGTGGTTGTTGTGCCTACGTTTGTCCGAGTCATCTCCCTCTGGTTCAATACTATCAGGCAGCGAAGACAAATATCTGGAATATTGAACGCCAACATTTGAAATCAGAAAAAGCCCGCAATCGTTTTGAATCCCGCGAGAAACGTCTTAATAAAGAGAAACAGGAACATGAAATTGAACAAATTTCAGCAACGGATAGAGAACAGATCAAAAAAGAAATCGAGGCTGCAGTAGAAAGGGTTAAAGAAAAAAGAAAACCGGGGAAAATGCCGTCACAGGATGAGAATGGCAATACTAACGACTAATTGATTTGTATTCCCTATTCAGTAAAAAATTGTTGTCTATAAGTCATTAAAAATGATTCACTCCCATTGGCAGGAGTTGCCTTTACATCGAAGATAATGTTTTCCTCATTATCAACCGAGATTACACCAATATAATAAATTGCATCCTGCTCAATAATCTCCCGCATTTCCATATCTTTTATCTGGTTGGCCAGATTCCTGGCAACTGTGGTTACAGTTCCGGTAACTGGCTTGTCAACACCATCAATATTTTCTGTCATGACTACATTTAGCATGGCCTTGCTTTTACTACGTGCAATTTTATATTCGCGCGCAACTTCTGGCGGTAGTTGATCAGTAGTCAGCGTATTAACATGAATTGTATAGTTACCAAATACTTTCTGGTTTTCGTGTTGGGCAAATTTAATCTTGGCAACATCTTCTACTGCAGTCTGCTGGGAAGAATCACAAGCCGATAAGCATGCAAATACCCAAAGTAAGGGCAACAGCATCAAATTCAATGTTCCAGGCATCATATTATTCATGTTCACGGCACGATTATAGCATTAACAGATCATCTCATTAAACTGTAAACTGAGGTAAAATCAGTAACCCAGTCAGCTATCTTCTATATTGCGTAATTCCCACATGGAAATAACGGGAAATGTATTAAATAACAGGAATAAAAACAGAAGAAATCCACTAACCAAACCGGCCGTTATTCCGAATTCAGGTAATGATGACAATGGATAATGATCGTCGGCCAGCGCCGGAACTACGATAAGATAACGATTCAGCCAGATACCCAGATTAATAATAATTGCCACCAGGGTCATCATCCACCAGGTTTGTTTTACTTTCAGAAAAATCATGCTGGCAATCGGGATAATGAAATTACATACAATCATAATCCAGAATACCGGTGCATAATGGCCATACATTTGCTTTGCAAGGACACCATATTCATTTGGCAAGTTTCCAAACCAACTGACAAAAAACTGGGCCCAGAAAAAGTATAGCCAGAACAGGGCAAAGCCAGTGAGCAAGACTCCCATGCTCTGAACGTGGACTGTTTGAAAGTAAATGTTTATTGAAATATAGCGTGAAAGTATTACGGCCAGGATTAGTATTGCTGCAGTGCCGGCAAACATATTACCCATAATGAAATACATCGGAAACACAGTACTGTGATAGTGAGGTATCAACATCATCCCGAAATCCCATGCGATTAATGTATTGGGTATAACTACTGCAATCAGAATGACTGGCGAAAGCAGATAGACTTTTCGCTGCAAGGCTTTTTCGTTTTTCCCTTTCTTCATTGACAACAGCTTTCGGTATAACCAGTTTCGCCATGCTGGACCTGATTTTGCATCTTGCATGGAGATATCCGGCAACAGACCCATAAAAAAATAGATGATCGCAATAATATAAAAAACCAGTTGCGCTATCAGGTTTCTGTAAAAAAGAAAGGTATGATCTAACCATGGGCTGTGATGCACACCAGATGAATCAGCAAGCCAGTAGAACAGATGCTGGCTTCCATAACAGTAAATGTACAAAAAACCGATGATGGCCAGTGGTGCAAAGGCCAGCGTGAAACATTCCGCCAGACGGTAATATGATCTTGCCCAGTTGGCATTGCATATACGCATAATTGCAGAGAAGGCAATCCCAAACTGGCTGATACCTAACAGAAAAATAAAATTGGCAACCAGAAAACCCCATAAAGCTCCACCTGGATGGGTGGCCAGTGTATAAGCAGACCAGAATATTGAAAGCACAAAAACGATACACAATGTTAAAACGGTAACTTTGAAACGCCCCCTGTTTGCGGGCACACCGATGGCAATTTGCTGAATGTCGTTCATTCCGGCTTTTCCCCGAGTACTGCCTTGATGTAATTAATCAAATGCCAGCGATCCTTTACTGTGATCGAATCCCGGTAGGACGGCATAGCGATACTGCCATGACTGATGGTATAAAATAATTGCCCATCGGGCTGGATCTGGACGTAGTCGAGCGTCAGGTTCATGGGATCCGGTATGAATTTTCTGCCTACCGGCCCATCACCGTGTCCATGTTTACCATGACATACTGCACATTGTATGTCGTACAAAACCTTACCCCGGTTAACTGATCCCCCCGTCATGGGCACCGGGTTTTTCATGG
>CAYRXP010000052.1:0-4739 GCA_964428145.1 uncultured Enterobacteriaceae bacterium | reverse complement strand
TCTGCAAGCGATGGATCATCATCCGGGCCAAATCCCAACACCAGCGAAAAACGATCAATATTGGTTTCCACCCGATAGGGTTTATCATGCCAGGCGGGCAGTCCAGAGACGATATGAAAGCCAAGCAGGGTTGCCAACACCCCAAACAAGATAGTCATCTCGTAGGCGATCACCAGAAAAGGCGGTACCGCAATTATTGCACGTCCACCAGTCGGTAAAATAAAAACCAGGGCACAGATCGTTGCCAGTGCAAAACCGGAGAGCCCTCCCAATATCGCGCCGATCAGTGAAAACCGCCTGACCGGTGACTTGCCCAGTCCTGCCACTTTTTGTACTTCATGTACGGCTATAGGTGACATAAGGCACATCCTGTCAAACCCGGACTCTTTCAATTTGGTAGCTGCAGCGATGAAATCATCTTCATAACGAAACAGCGCTATCATGTTTTTTTCCATTTATACAGCCCTCCTGCGCAGCGGCTGAAGGGTTTCTTTCACTTCGTAAATAGACACACAGGGAGTCCACTTGATAAAAATCAAAAACAGGGTTGTGAAGATGGCAAACGAACCGACCGTAATTGAAATTTCCACCATACTTGGAAAATAAAAACCAAAGGCGTTGGGCAAAAATTTGCGTGGTAGTGAAGTTGCAACAATAATGAAACGTTCTGTGAACATGCCAATATTTATCAGGATGGCAATGACCAGCATGATGTTCCAGTTCAGGCGGATCTTTTTCCAGAACATCAGTAAAGGCAGAAACGCGCAAAACAGGATCATTTCCCAGTACAGTGGGGCGTAATACCCGAATAATTTGAATTTAAGGGCTTCATACTCAAACGATGAACCACTGTACCAGCCGGTAAAAAGTTCAAGGATATTGATATAGGTCCATATCAGTGACAGTACAAGAAGAAGTTTGCCAAGATTATCCAGGTGGATTTCTCTGATATAACGTTCCAGTTTCATAAAACGTCGCAATAAATACATCACGGTAACAATCCCTGCTGTTCCGGAATAGATTGCCCCACAGACAAAATACGGAGCAAAGATAGTGTGGTGCATGCCGGGAACAAGAGACATAGCAAAGTCCCAGGACACAATACTGTGTACTGACACTGCCAGCGGGATCACAAATACGGCAAAAAAAGTATAGGCCCAGCCCAGAGTATGCCATTCTCTCTCGGTACCGCGCCATCCAAACGAGAAGATCGTATACAATCTTCTTCTCATCCCTGTACTCGCGTCACGTACCGCTGCGTAATCGGGAACAGAACCCATGTAGATAAAGATCGAACTGGCTGTCAGATAGGTTGCAATCGCCATCACATCAAACAACAATGGTGATCTGAAATTTGGCCAGAGTCCCATTTCATTCGGAATAGGGACGCTCCAATGGACAAACCAGACCCGCCCAAGGTGGACCATCACAAAACAGCCGGCCGTCATGAGTGAAAATAATGTCATTGCTTCAGCACTGCGATAGATTGCCTTGCGCCAGCTACTTTGGGTGATATGTAAAACAGCGGATAACAATGTGCCGGAATGGCTCAGGCCGATCCAGAAGATGAAATTGGATATATAGGTGCCCCAAACGGCATTGCGATTCATGCCGGCGGCACCGACGCCAACATTCAGTTGATAGATCCAGGGAACAAAGAAACAAACAACCGCAATAGTGCTTGTGAAACCAAGCAGTATCCAGTACTTGGGGCCTGTCTCAAACATGGTCCGCAGGATGTCACGATTTACTTCTGCATAACTGGGTTCCCGATACTCAGCCATGTCAGGTGACCTTTTTCAGATACACGATAGAGGGCAAGGTGTTGAGTTTTTCCAGGACTTTATAAGCACGGGAATTTTTTGCCATCTTAGATACACGACTGTCAGGATCATTTGAATCACCGAACAACATGGCCTCGGTTGGGCAGCTTTGCACGCATGCTGGTGTGACATCACCATCCCTTAGTCGTCGCCTGTTTTCATCTTTTGCCTTGTCCTTTGCCTGACGGATACGCTGGATGCAGAATGTGCATTTTTCCATTACTCCCTTTTCCCTGACGGTGACATCCGGGTTCAGTTGTTGTTCCAGTGGTTCATCCCATTCATAGGTAAACCAGTTGAAATAGCGAACCTCATAGGGGCAGTAAACGGCACAGGTTCGTGTACCGATACAGCGGTTGTAAATCTGTGTATTCAGGCCATCCTGGTTATGGTACGTCGCCGAAACAGGACAGGGGGTTTCACAAGGGGCCTGGTCACATTGTTGACACAGCATCGGAATGAAACTGAGTTTCACATCTGGATAAGTCCCTTCCCAGTAACGTTCAATACGCAACCACTTTATTTCCCTGCCTTGACCGAAACGCTTTTCTCCGACGATAGGCAAATTATTTTCCGCCTGACATGCCACCACACATGCCTCGCAACCGGTACAACGATCGAGATCAATCGTCATCGTCCAGTGGTAATCATACTTCTCGTAATAACCGGGTTTTGTGTATTGTCTGAATTTGTCCCGAAACTTACCCATAGTTTTCCCCCGTGTTATGTATGTGTTGAGCCGTCATCAAGGATTTGCCTTCCCAGTGTCCGTGTTACGCCATCGGTTTTGATAATCTTGACCCGTTGACCCGTCTTGGTAATCTTGACACGCGTTGATGCAGTGGCCAGTGCGCCACACCTATTATCAACCACAGGTGCCAGGATCTGGATTGGATTTGCGCCGCGGTCTTTTGCGTAACGACCATATTGTGTATGGCCTTGCCCGATTGGCATCGCAACAACATCCGGGCGGATGGCCTGGAAAATGAAAGCCGGTGCCCTGACGATCCCAGCCGGAGACTGAATTTCAAGTACATCGCCCTCGCGTATCCCCATCTGCCTTGCAGTTACCGGGTTCAATTCTACCCAGGAACTATAAACAATACTGGTCATGGGATCGGGCAATTCCTGTAGCCAGGGAAGATTTGCTCCGCGTCCATCATTAAAGGTCTGGGTCAGATACGGTAAAAATACAAATGGGAAGTCTGATTCCGCGCCAGCAAATTCAGGCTGTGTAACGTGGATATCACGGATCTGTGTTTCATCGGCTTGATAATCTATTTGGACAGTGCGTTTTTTGTCTTCGCCCCATACTCCAGAGATTAATGCTGCCTGCCAGAATTTTTCGAAATCGGTAGTGATGGATTCACCTGGACTTTTTTCCTGATATATCTTCTTCCAGCTGTCCTTTAGATAGTCGAGGGTCCTTGTCCAGGGCAGGACAGCGGGAAGTTCCCCACCAATCTGGTGTGCAAGTCCAAGAATGATATCGCCTGTTGATCGGGTTTCATCAACAGGTTTGACAACCGGTTGCGAAATGGAAGCGATCGGAAATCCGATACCAGGCTCTGGGCTATCATCCCCCCAGTCCTCAAGATAGGTATGGGTAGGTAATATGAGATCAGCCATGGCCGTTGTCTCATCCATGAAACTGGACAGGCTGGTGATAAACGGGACCTGGCTCAATGCCTCGGCAAATTTGGCTGCAGGCGGCAACGTAAAGACAGGATTGGTATTGTGCAGGAGCAGGGTATCCACTTTTTTATCAGACATAGCAGCAATCAAGCCCAGCATTTGTGAATAGCTTGCCTGGCGCTGTCTGGAGAGATTTGGTAAAACAGGTTCCGGATTAAATATCAATCCACCGGGCTTGCCGATATTTCCACCCAGATAATTCAATGCGTTAATTGCCACCAGACTTTCGACTGCATTT
The DNA here is from genome assembly GCA_964428145.1 of uncultured Enterobacteriaceae bacterium. Classification (GTDB taxonomy): domain Bacteria; phylum Pseudomonadota; class Gammaproteobacteria; order Eutrophobiales; family Eutrophobiaceae; genus SMWN01. The sequence continues at coordinate 983 of CAYRXP010000052.1, read as the reverse complement.
GTGCCTGTTGCGGCTGTACCACCAGCTATTGCCAAGCCAGGTTGCTGCTTTACAAACTCACGAGCCAGTCTGGCAATTACTACTTCTGCTATACCGCTTTGTTGTGAGACAGTTGATGGTGAATAGGGTTTTGCTGCAGTTTCCCATGCTTCAAGATCTGGTCCCCTGTATGTACCATCATTGATGATGACATTTACCATCGCCATTGCCAGCAGTCCTTCTGTACCAGGCCTGCAAGCAATCCATTCATCTGCGTTGGCACCGGTCAACGACATGCGCGGTTCGATCTGCACACATTTCCCTCGCCTGTTTTTTACCCCCTGGCGTAAATGACCATATGCGAGGCTGAAATGAACAGGAGATATCCATGTGCCGAGATAATCCGCGCCGAATGACAACAAGAAATTCGTATTCTTTATATCGTAATAGGGAAGATTCTCCTGCTGGAAACTTATCCTGTTTGCTTCATAGAGCGCGGACGGATAAGTAAAGTCATAATGCAGATAGTTGCCGGAACCAAGTTCATCCATGAATGTAGCAAACAGTTTATCAAGATGGCCTCTTACACCATTAGTCAGGAGATAGACCGAGTCACTTTCATGCTGGATCTTCAGATTGCCTAGCCTGATACCCAGTGTCGTCAGGGCCTCATCCCAGCTTATTGCAGTGAAATTGTTGCTGCCCCGATCACCATTTCGTTTTAATGGTGTTCTTATCCGGTCAGGGTTGTATAAGGCATTGAGTCCAGCCTGTCCCATGGCGCACAGGCGACCCTGGTTAACAGGGTGCAAGGGATTCCCCTCAATCTTTTTTGCACGTCCCTCTCGAATCCGAACACTGATCCCACAACCGGCCCCGCATTGACGGCAAATCGTGTTATACCAAGTGGCAATTCCCGGTGAATATTCTTCTGGTGCCAGGACCTGCGGGATCAGAAGTTCCACGGTTTTTTGGGTACTTTTACCGTACAGAAACCCGGCACC
>CAYRXP010000051.1:8460-9768 GCA_964428145.1 uncultured Enterobacteriaceae bacterium | reverse complement strand
CCACGCTGGAAAACAAGGTTCGCGCGCATTCAAACATCGAATTGTTCGAATATCGAACTGCCATTGACCTGATCACCAGTAAAAAATCTGGTCAAATCACAAATATCAACAGGTGCCTCGGCGCGTATGTCTACAACGAAGAAAAATTATCAGTAGAAGTATTCAAGGCCCGTTTTGTGATTCTGGCGACAGGCGGTGTCGGTAAAGTTTATCTTTATACAAGCAACCCGGACATTTGCACCGGCGACGGCATTGCCATGGCCTGGCGTGCAGGCTGCAGGGTCGCCAACATGGAGTTTATTCAGTTTCACCCGACCTGCCTGTATCATCCTGAGGCTAAATCTTTCCTCATTTCGGAGGCATTACGCGGGGAAGGTGCAAAATTATTACTCTCAAATGGTGAAACCTTCATGCACCGCTTTGATCCGCGGGCTGAACTCGCACCAAGAGATATCGTTGCGCGTGCTATTGACCATGAGATGAAAAGGCTGGGTGGTGAATGCGTTTATCTGGATATCAGTCATAGATCGAAAGATTTCATCATTTCTCACTTTCCTAATATCTATCAAAAATGTTTGTGTTTTGGCTTCGATTTGGCCAAACAAGCTGTTCCTGTGGTACCAGCTGCTCACTACACCTGTGGTGGTGTCGTGATCGATAAACATGGTAGAACAGATATCTCGGGCTTGTATGCGATTGGTGAGGTTACAAATTCTGGCCTACATGGTGCAAATCGCATGGCCAGCAATTCGTTGCTTGAATGTGTGGTTTTTGCTCATTCTGCCTTTCAAGATATAAAGATCAGGTTATCAGAGACGAGCATGCCTTCGAAACTCCCTGACTGGGACGAAAGCCAGGTAACAAATTCTGATGAAGAAGTTGTGGTATCACATAATTGGGACGAGATCCGGCGCTTCATGTGGGATTACGTAGGTATCGTCAGGACATCTAAGCGGCTACACAGGGCACAAAGTCGCGTGAACCTGCTACAAAAAGAAATCATGGAATATTACGGCAATTTTCGTGTCACGAACGACCTGATTGAACTACGTAATCTGGTCACAGTGGCGGATTTAATTATTCGATCTGCATTACAACGCAAGGAAAGCCGAGGACTTCATTATTCACTTGATTATCCTGAATCTGATCACTACAAACCACCCCAGAATACGATCCTTGTCCCCACACACAAACACCAAAAAGACTTCGCTGCCTAAGACGTGATTTGTATCAATAAATAACACATATTATACTTGTATAAACAATAAGTTATCATGTATTATTAATGTTTATTGTAACTTTACTCGA
>CAYRXP010000051.1:0-8360 GCA_964428145.1 uncultured Enterobacteriaceae bacterium | reverse complement strand
TTGTATAAACAATAAGTTATCATGTATTATTAATGTTTATTGTAACTTTACTCGAGTGTTAGCTTGAATAATAAATTAGGTCTTTTTACGGCGTGTTGCTTGTTATTGGTCTTATTACTGCCAGCAATGGCCATCACTGTTGGCTGGATTGAATTTCAAAAACACCTATGGCTGGATGCCAATTTGCCCATGATCCCGTACGTGGTTTATGGCGGTGGGCTGATCCTGTGTTGGTTGTTCTACAACAGCCGTGAATTTAATCTGATTATAATCCTTGCTGTTTCGTTTGGCGCATTAAGCCAATTCTTCTGGGCCAAAGGTCTGCTGGGATTTCAAAAAGAACTCCTCTTTAATCTACTTTGTATCTTAATCCCGCTAAATTTTCTGATTTTTAATTTTCTCAAGGAGCGGGGCATCCTGAACCAATACGGCGTAAAACGTCTGATATTTGTTGGTGCACAAGTTATGGGCGCTTTTTGGCTGCTTAAAACTAATCAATTTGGACTTTCGACTTACTTATCGATGGAATTGGTCCAACACCCCTTGGCAGCAAAAACCATCATCAAGCAACCCGGGCAATTAATTATTTGTCTTTCACTCATAGTTTTATGCGCACATTGGTTATTGCGCCCTAATCAACTACGTGGTGCGTGGATTCTGTCGCTTATCGCCGTGGTTGTCGCATTACATTTTGTACTCAATACACAGCTCGCGACTGCCTATTTTATTTTTGCCGGCGTAATTCTGGTCAGCGCTATCGTCATTAACGCATACAATCTGGCATACAAAGATGAATTGACCCAATTACCCTCACGTCGTGCACTGAAGCAGCAACTCGCATCACTCGGTAAGACTTACTCCCTTGCTATGGTTGATGTTGATCATTTTAAAAAACTTAATGACAATCATGGGCATGATGTCGGAGACGAAGTCTTGAAGATGCTGGCTGCACATCTACAGCGTGTTGAAGGCGGGGGCAAGGCCTTTAGATATGGTGGCGAAGAATTCACCATTATCTTTCCAGGAAAAGACACCAGCAGTGCAGCTGTGTACCTGGAGGCACTAAGAAATAATATTGCTTCCAAACCTTTTGTCGTGCGAAATAAACAACGCCCTAAAGACAAGCCCAGTCAAAACAAGACAAAGTCTGACAATATGAAAGAACTGAATGTCACAGTCAGTATAGGTGTGGCAGAAAAAGAGGCTAAACACAGTTCAACTCATGACATAATGAAATCCGCAGACAATGCCTTGTACAAGGCTAAGAAAAAAGGTCGTAATCGAGTTGAAACAGAATAATAAATGCTTAAAACAATGAAAATAGATAAATCAATCAATGTCTTTGGTGAGCCACTTCTTCCGTGTGGCGAAATTCCAGCCACAGGTTTCTTTCGAGATAGTAAATGTAACACCTGTGACGAAGATTTTGGATCGCATACCGTCTGCATAAAAACAACAAAAGAATTTCTGGAATACTCTCGTTTCAAGGGGAATGATCTATCGACACCTATGCCCGATTTTGGATTTGAAGGATTAAAACCAGGGAATACCTGGTGCTTATGTGCAGCTAGATGGCTAGAAGCCTATGAAGATAACATGGCACCCAGAGTCCATCTAACCAAGACACATCAACGTGCTTTAGAGATTATACCATTAGAGATATTGAGAAAATTTGCGGCTGATTTGAATTAGGCAAATATATAATTCATTTAATTAACAGTTAGTTTGATTTGATTAAAGATAAAAAACCTACTTCATCCAAAATCTCCACACCAAGTTGTCGGGCTTTTTCGGCTTTACTACCTGGATCACTGCCGGCAATCACATAATCAGTCTTTTTAGAAACACTGCCACTGACCTTTGCGCCAAGTGCCAATAAACGACGTTTGACTTCTTCACGCTTCATACCTTCCAGTGTGCCGGTAATCACAAAGGTCTTCCCTTGCAGTGAGCATTGTTGATAAATTTTACTATTTTTCCAGACTATATCTAATTCACCCTTTAGTTTTTTTAACGTGGATAAATTATTTTTATCTGAAAAATATTGGATTATATTTTCTGCAATTTTTTCACCAACACCATCAATTTTAGTAATTTTATTATTTAGCAATTCTTCTTCTTTCGCTTCCGATAGCTTATCCAGAGTCCCTAATTTTCTCATTATCCTATTTGCAGTTTCTTCTCCAATCCATATTTTTAAGGTAGTTAAATAATTTACAGGATTATCATAATCATGAATTTCAAACCTTTTTATATTTCCAAGTTTTGTAAATATTTTTTTTGCCGTAATTTTCCCAACTCCTTTAACACCCTTTATTTCAACAAAATCTGAAAATTCTGCATTTATCAATTCATCCAGATTCTTGAAATACCTAACTAAGGCTCTGGCTATCTCCTCACCAACATTTGGAATTCCAATCGCATATATAAATCTTTCCGAGGTGATCTTTCTGCTTTCATTTATCGCAAGAAATAAATTTTTGGCTGCTTTTTCCGCAAATAAATCTAATGTTAATAATCTATTTTCGTTAAGTTTATATATATCAGAAAAATATTTTATATATTCCTTTTCAATCAATTGCTCAATTATTTTTGAACCCATGCCGTCAATATCCATCGCCCTTCTTGACACAAAATGTTTCATTTTGCCAACTAATTGAGCTGGGCAAGTTAATTTCCCGGCACATCGAATAATGGCTTCACCTTCCACCCTTGTGACACTAGAACCACAGACGGGACATTTTTTTGGCATTTTGAATGTTTTCGTATTTTCTGGACGTCTCTCCATCACAACCTTCAATACTTCAGGGATAACATCCCCAGCACGTCGTACAATCACTGTATCCCCTACCCTGACATCCTTACGTTTGATTTCATCTTCATTGTGTAAGGTTGCATTGGTCACCGTGACCCCTCCCACAAAGACAGGCTCCAATCTGGCGACAGGTGTCAGTGCGCCCGTTCGTCCTACCTGGACTTCAATATCCAGAACCTGAGTCAGTTCCTCTTCAGGTGGAAATTTATAAGCGATTGCCCAACGTGGTGCACGTGATACGAAACTCATGATTTCCTGTTGTTTGAAATCATTGACCTTGAACACAACCCCATCTATATCGTAATGCAAATTGATTCGAAGTTTGTTCATGGTTCGGTAGTACAACAAACAGGCTTTAAGGCCTTTTAGTACAATAGTCTCTGACACTGGTAACCCTAAAATTTTTAAACGTGCCAGCATCTCTGAGTGGTTCGTGACTTCGAAACTCTGTTTGTCTTCTTCAAGTAGACCTACGCCGTAGGCGAAAAAATTTAATTGCCTGTCTGCGGTAATCCTTGAGTCCAGTTGCCTCATACTGCCTGCTGCGGCATTTCGTGGATTGACAAATAATTTTTCATCTTTTGCTTTTTGTTTTTCGTTGAGTTTGTCAAAGGCCTGGTGTGTCATATATATTTCACCGCGCACTTCAATAAGTTTTGGAGTTGTCTTACTTTGTAGGCGTAACGGAATTTCCTGAATGGTACGGGCATTTTGTGTGACATCCTCTCCTGTTGCTCCGTCTCCTCGTGTTGCCGCTCGGGTTAATAGTCCGCCTTCATAGAGGAGGCTAACTGCCAGACCATCAAATTTGGTTTCACCAACATATTCTACCTGGCCCTGCCCCAGCATTTCGCGAACACGATGATCAAAATCTGTCATTTCTTTTTCATCAAAAGCATTGTTTAGTGACAGCATTGGCACAAAATGTTTTACTTCAGAAAAACTATCGAGAGGTTTGGCACCGACACGCTGTGTTGGTGAGTCTTTTGTTACTAATTCGGGATATTCTTTTTCGATAGACAATAATTCCTGCATCATACGATCGTATTCTGCGTCAGGGATAGCAGGTTCATCTAGAACATAATAATCAATATTAGCTTGACTGATCTTTTCGCGTAATTCTTCAATGCGATGAATCTTTTTTTGAGAAGTCATACTACGATATTACATCAGGAGAATTCGGCAGCCACGTCTCGCATTGCCTGTAATGTTTTTTTATCAATCGGGTTTTGTTTCGAGCCCCAGATTTCTCCCTGAAGCATATCTGCCAGCCTCATTACTGTTTCATGCATCAAATCAAATGCGGCGACGTTGTCTACCGGAGAAGGTAGCTGCATAAATAAAGCCAGTCCCTTCGTTTTATATGTTTCCATCTGCTCCAACTCGAAACAGCCTGGTTCATACATGCTTGCCAGACTGAAAAGGGGTTGGTCTGCCATCAGGCCTTCTACACCATAGTGATGAAAAATATTCATATCACCGAACTCTAAGCCAACTGTTTTTGTTGCATTCAGTATGTTAACGCCCGAAAATTCCTTTCCAGGTGATGCCTTGATCAAAAAGGTGATAATTTGAATATCAGGAATTGGCTGAGTTGTTTCATCTGTCGCCACTGCTTTTGCAGACAGGGAGAAATCAGAGGCATCGATATCGGGCAATTTTTGGTTCGCTAAAAATTTATCCAACTCTGCCAAAGTTGCTGTACTCACTTCATCATCATCATCATACGTTGGCATGACCTTTATGACTTCAGAGGGCGACCTCTTGAAGCTTGTGAGCTTTCTCAAATAAGAACGATCTTGCAGCTTTTGATTGAAGGTTCCCCAAAGATAGATGATCGCAATGATAAATAATCCGATACCGAGCAGTATCAAACGCAAATCATTCATGTTGTTTTAATTGATATTGTGACGCTGTTTGAATGTATAGCCTGAGATAATACTATGAGCATAGTTCATCAGGCTATCGCTGCCATCTCAACAGCTTCATCAACATCGACAGAGACTAGACGGGAAACGCCTGGCTCGTTCATTGTGACTCCCAGCAATTGATGAGAAATTTCCATTGTAATCTTATTATGTGTAATGATAATGAACTGAACATCTTCTGACATTTTCACCACCATATCACTAAAACGTCCAACATTAGCATCATCTAATGGTGCATCTACCTCATCCAAGATACAGAATGGAGCCGGATTGAGGTCGAAGATTGAAAATACCAGCGCCACCGCAGTAAGTGCCTTCTCACCGCCAGATAGTAAGTGAATCGTACTATTACGTTTCCCAGGTGGTCTGGCCATGATGGTCACGCCTGTCTGTAACAGATCTTCCCCAGTCAATTCAAGATAAGCGTGCCCGCCACCGAATAATTGGGGGAATCTCTCTTTCAGATTAGTATTCAGCTTATCAAATGTTTCTTTAAACCTTGTCCTTGTTTCCTTATCAAGCTTGCGAATTGCATTTTCCAGTGTGCTTAATGCCTTTATAAGATCTTCATCCTGACTATCAAGATATGTTTTTCGCTCGGATAATTGAGAGAATTCGTCGATAGCAGCAAGATTGATTGGGCCCAGCCTCTGTATTTTTCTTGCCAGGCCTTGCAGACGTTCATTCCAGATGTCAATATCAGCGTCTTCTGCCAATTGTTCAAGTATTGATGCAACTTCGTGACCGTTAGATTCCAGTTGTTCTTCTACTGTTTGTAATCGGATTCGACTCTCCTGCGTTGCCAACCGTGCTTTTTCCATGAGCTCTCGTAACTCCTGTAGTTTTTGCTCTTTCATAACTCGAAGCTGTTCACGTTCCCTAAGCGATGTCTCAACCGTCTGAACTAATGTTCTGGCTTCAGCCAGACATTTTTCTGTTTCGATCTTGTCTTTGAGTTTTAGCTCAAGCGTATCCTGATATTCCTGTAACGGCTTTTTGTTATCAATCAGTGCATTCTTCAGGTCCTCACAACGTTTTTGAAAATGCTCGAGTTGCATCTGATTACGTTTCATTGCTTGCTCGAGAGATGCTCGCTGCGAACTAATAGACTCAAGTTGCAGAGCAACCTCGTGACTCTCTTCGTGAGTTTCCTGCCAACGTTGGCGCGCTTTATCCAGTGAAGCCCTGTGTTGCTCCTTCAAATTAATTAACTCTACACGTTGGTCATCCATATTCTCACACCTGCCAGAGACATTTTGCAGATTGTTTTGAATGGTCTCTGTTTCGAACTCATCATCACCTGTCTGCTCATTCAGAGTAACGAGTTCTTCATTAATCTTTGCCATTCTTTCCTCAAGCTGTACCTGTTGGCCCTGACTCGCTACCAATGCCACGCGATGCTCAGATAATTTTTCCTGGTTCTGACGTAAACCTGATTGCAAGTCATCTAATTCTTGCTCTAACTGCTCATGTGAAGATCGACTTTTCTCAACATTTTCTTCAAGTTCCTGCAGGTGCTTCTCTACAGTAGCGCGTTGTAATTTGAGTTCATGGATTTCCTGCTCCCTGGTCAGCGTACATTTTTGCTCATCCCTGCCTCTGCAGATTCTTGACCATCCACGACCAAGCCATATTCCATCACGTGTAATAACAGATTCCTTCCCTTCTAACTGCGTCCTGATATGTTTTGCAGTATCGAGATCATCTGCTACGTAAATGCCTTCAAGCAGTGCAGGTAATGGAAAGGAAACGTTAATTTTCTCTAACAGTAGAACAAATTCAGATTTCCCCGCCAATGACTCGCCGATTGCAGAGATAATACCCAGATTGCCCTCACTTAATGTGGCTAATTCTGTTGTGTACTTTTCATTATCATCAACAATAATGTCCTGTAAGTTATCCTCAAGCACAACTTCCACGGCACGAATCCAGTCCGGTTCAACATCCAGCTGTTGCGCTAATCTTGGTTTATCGGCCAGGCCAGTCGATTCAAGCCAGCTTTTTATATTTTCCTGATCCTTACCAAATGAAGATTGCTGCAACGCTTCAAGTGATGACAGGCGACCTTCCAGTTTCTGCTGTGCTCGGCTTTTCTCGTTTACCTGTCCGTTCAAACTCTGGATTCCATTACGCAGAATCAGCAAAGCTTCGCGTTTTGCGTCAAGTTGACTGCTAATCTCAACTTGTTTTTCTTCTGCTTCTTTTACAAAATTCGACTGTCCATCAATTGTTCGTTGAATTGTATTTGAGTCTATAGAACTCAATTCCTGCTCTAAAGTCTTTCGCCGTTGCGTTGATTCCTCAATACCTTCTTGCAAATATTCAAGACGTGTCTGCCCAACTTGTTCCTGACGTGAAAAATCTGCCGCCGCCTCATTAAAAGTATCCCACTCGGTCTGCCAACTCTGCATTGCCTGTTCAGCTTCGTTCAGAAACTCATATGCCTTGTCACTTTCATTTCTTGAACCCTGCAGCTTCGGTTCCAGTGTTTTTGCAGTCAATGCCAATGATTCCAGTTTGCTTTTATCTTGATGCAAATGTTGGTTGGCATCTCCTTCTTCACGCTGTGCCTGTTCTATATCCTGCCCAATCAAAGTAATTCTTTCGTTCGTATGCTGAACTTTCTGCTCGACTTGCGATATCTCACCCCCTACACGATAAAAATCTGACTGAGCATTATTGAAGGCCTCATTTTTCGACACCAGCTCATCCCGGTATTTTTCAATATCACTTTCGACCTGCCGTAAATCAGCGAGTCCGGCTTCAACTAGGTTTTCCTGAGTAGCCACAACCGCTTCTTCATCTTTCATGTGGGCTTTCAGACTTTTCCAATTGAGCGCCAGTAATTCTGCCCGAAGCTGCCGCTCTTCTGTTTTATGCCTCTGATATCTTTCTGCTGCCTTTGCCTGACGCTGCAGATGATTAAGTTGTTTTGCCAGTTCATCACGAATATCCGTAAGCCTGCTGATATTTTCCCTGGTATGTTTAATCCTGTTTCCAGTTTCTCTACGTCTTTCTCTATATTTGGAAATGCCGGCCGCTTCTTCGATGAATGTACGCAATTCTTCGGGCTTCGCTTCAATTAAACGGGAAATTGTCCCCTGTTCAATGATGGCATAACTTCTGGGCCCCAATCCGGTTCCTAGAAAAATTTCCTGAATATCCCGGCGGCGACAGCGTGTCCCATTGAGGTAATAAGTAGATACTGAGTCACGATTGATTTGTCTCTTGATTGCAATCTCACTATAGCTGGCATATTGCCCACCTGCTCTACCCTCCGAGTTATCAAAAAGTAGTTCGACAGTTGCCTGACCAACAGGATTTCTTGCGCTTGAACCATTGAAAATAACATCCGTGAGAGAATCCCCCCGCAGATGTTTTGCAGAACTTTCACCCATGACCCATAGCACAGCATCGATAATATTCGACTTACCACAACCGTTAGGTCCAACCACAGCAACGAGATTACCCGGTATAGTCAACGTGGTAGGATCGACGAAAGATTTGAACCCAGCGAGTTTGATTTTGCGTAGCCGCATGGGTCCTTACAATACAAAGATTAAGCGATACAAACAAGCAAAACATAGAACTATTATAAACATTAATAAGTTATTATA
>CAYRXP010000050.1:0-9800 GCA_964428145.1 uncultured Enterobacteriaceae bacterium | reverse complement strand
GGTGTCATGCGTAATTTCTCCTTCATATGAATAGGAGATGTCGCAAGAAAGGTATGGATCCTTGATGATTGCGCCGGTTTCAAGGCAGCCGCAGCCCTGTCTATATCTTTATCCAGTGCACGTGCCAATCCACAAACAGTACTTTCCTGAATCACCTCTGCGACCTGATGTACGGCCTCGAAATCACCGGGGCTGGCGATGGGGAAACCCGCCTCAATGACATCCACTTTCATGCGTTCCAGTGCCTTGGCGATACGTACCTTTTCATCCTTGTTCATTGACGCACCTGGACTTTGTTCTCCATCGCGAAGAGTGGTATCAAATATTATTAATTTGTCTTGCATTTTCCTGCTCCAAAACTTGCATCCATACTACCGTAAGGACGCGAAACCTTAAACGAATTTGTCGTGTGTTAATGAACTACACACATATTGAAATCGAATATTTTGAGGTGGTCTATTTTGCCCAACAGGGCAGCAAGCGTAGCAAAGCGCCGAATGAATATCCGGGTTGTAAAAAGAACTGAAATGTTTGACTGATTGTTTTCATTACAATGCGAAATATAGCGACACTTGTATGTATTGCAAGCTTTTTAGGACAAAATAATTCTTCTTGGGAAGATCCTGTTAGGGAAAATCCTATTAGGGAAGACCCTTTGCTGTTTCAGCAATCAGCTTTGATTGTCTGAGGATTCCTGAAGTTTTCTTGCTGCACGGTGTTTGCGGATAGACAGGAGTGTCATTACCGGGCCCGATATGGCATAAATCAGGGCAATAGAAAACAATACCAGTGGTGGCTCGCTCGCAATAAACACGAACAGTAATACGAGCAATAATATCCTGACAAATGGTACGCGACCCTTAAAATTTATTTGCTTGAGGCTGTGGAACCGAATATTACTGACCATCAATATTCCAGCGATCACCGTGAGTAGAAATGCGAAGATCGTCAAATTTGCGATATCTACATACTCCTGTGTTTCGCCCAACCAAATCATCCCCGCGAGCAAAGCAGCAGCAGCAGGACTTGGTAAACCCTGAAAAAACCGCTTGTCCTCACTGGCAGCCTGGGTATTGAATCGTGCGAGTCTGAGTGCAGTTGAAGCTGTGTAAACAAATGCCGCAAGCCAACCTAGTTTGCCCATCTCGGACAAAACCCACTGGTACATGATCAAAGATGGTGCCAGACCAAATGAAATCATATCGGACAGACTGTCATACTCAACACCAAAGTCAGATTGCGTATTTGTTAAACGTGCAATACGACCATCCATACCATCCATCACCATGGCGATAAAAATAGCGATGGCAGCACTTTCAAATTGTGAATTCATGGCTGAGACAATGCCATAGAAACCGGCGAACAAACCTGCCGTGGTAAACAGATTAGGAAGAAGATAAATACCCCGACGTCGTTTCAAACTATTTCTGCCCTGGTTCCCGATATTAACGACCTATTAAAGGATCCTTATATAAAGAAGTCCTTATTGAAATAACGACAAAAATAAAACCAGCCGTTGAACCATAAAAATTAATCATATACCGGAGAAATTAAATTATCTTTACAATTTTGACATTGCTCATAAATAAATTCTTTTGTGGCTAAACCGCATCTCCCGCAACAGCATCTTTCCCATGCGGGTTTTTGTCATTAATCATACTTGCCGAATCCCCATGAACAAGGTATGCAAGGACATCCTCACCTGAAGTAATCGGTTGACCGGGTTCAACCCCCAGTTTTGAATTTGCAGGAATGAATACATCAACTGTGCCACCAAAATATAAATATCCACACCTTTGTCCCTGGCCAAGTCGCTCACCAGATTGGATGTAGATTCGAAAACAGGCCGCGGTACAAGGATTTAATCTGAATACAGTCACTACATCATCGCCTTCATCAGTTCTAATCCAGAAAGCGAATTTACGTTGTCCATTTTCTTCCTTGCATTTTTCTGCCCACTGCTCCATTACCTTACCTTCAACAGGACTACGTAGGGAGTAAACATCTAAGCTCGACATCTTTATCTTGATTCTTTTCGCCTGTCGATTAATCCCCTGTTGATTAAGCCAGGGATCATCCACTTCATCTATCTGAATAACCCTTCCTTCTACCGGGCTGAGAATGGCAAGCGGTAAAGATGGAATTGTTCGCTGCGGATCCCTTAATAGAAATAGGAAAAGGCAAAAAATAGTCGCCAGAACAAACGATATGATGCTGCTAACAAAATAAAAAGTCAGCAAAACCAACCCGGCCAGCACAGACAAAAATAGCCAACCTTCTTTGGCAATGAATGGATAACGGTTACTGGGCACAACAAAACCTGAATAAACCAAGGCCATATAACCAGGACAGGACCTTGTCAATCATATCTATCATCAGACCAATTTAAATAAAGATTAATAATTTTAATTCTTTTCTGTATCTACAAGCTTGTTTGCCTTGATCCATGGCATCATCGAACGTAGTTTCTCGCCGACGATTTCAATTTGATGCTCACGGCTCAAACGGCGCATGGCCTTCATCCCAGGTGCACCACTTTGGTTTTCCAGAATAAATTCCTTGGCAAATTCACCCGTCTGAATTTCTTTCAGAATTTGCTTCATGACCTTTTTGGTATCTTCATTTATAATGCGCGGTCCACGAGTAAAGTCTCCATATTCTGCGGTATTAGAAATTGAATATCGCATGTTCGCGATACCACCTTCATAGATCAGATCGACAATTAATTTAGTTTCGTGCAAACACTCGAAATAGGCCATTTCCGGGGCGTAGCCAGCCTCGACCAGTGTTTCAAAACCAGCCTGAATCAGTGAAGTGATACCCCCGCACAAGACCACTTGCTCACCAAATAAATCGGTTTCTGTCTCTTCACGGAAATTGGTTTCAATAATACCCGCACGACCACCACCATTTGCAGACGCATAGGATAGAGCAAGGTCTTTCGCTTTACCCGAAGCATCCTGGTGAACTGCGATCAAAGAAGGAACACCCCCACCTTGTGTATAGGTTGATCGGACAAGATGACCCGGGCCTTTCGGTGCAATCATTATTACATCCAGATCAGCACGCGGCTCGATTTGTTCAAAATGAATATTGAAGCCATGGGCAAAAGCCAATGCAGCGCCCTCTTTCAGATTTGGCGCAATCTGATCACGATACAGTGCTGCCTGATTTTCATCCGGTGCAAGTATCATGATGACATCACCCCATGCCACTGCGTCTTCAATCGACTTAACTGCCAGACCCGCAGATTCTGCTTTAGTCGCAGAGCTGGAACCCGGACGTAAACCAACACAGACATCTACGCCAGAATCTTTCAGATTATTTGCATGTGCATGCCCCTGTGAGCCGTAACCAATAATTGCAACCTTTTTAGCCTGAATCAGAGAGAGGTCCGCATCTTTATCATAATAAATATTCATAAATCCCTAGTTCTCAAAAAAATAATTAAAATTAAAATTTAATGGAATAATATAAAACTACTGAATGGCCTTATCACCACGTGCGATACCTGACACCCCTGAACGCACCACTTCCAGAATGACGTTGTCTTCCAATGCATTGATAAAGGCATCCAGCTTATCGCCAGCACCTGTCATCTCTATGGTGTAAGTGTTTTCTGTGACATCAATAATCCGGCCACGAAAAATATCAACTAATCGTTTAATTTCCTCGCGATTTTCTCCCCTGGCCAGCAACTTGATTAACATCAGTTCACGCTCAATGTGACGACTTTCATTCAAGTCAATTACCTTGATCACATCAATCAGTTTATTCAGATGCTTGGTGATCTGTTCAATTATCTCATCTGAACCTGAGGTCACCAAGGTCATCCGTGAGACAGTAGGATCTTCTGTTGGTGCAACAGTCAATGATTCAATATTGAAAGCACGCGCTGAGAACAGACCAGAGACACGCGACAATGCACCTGTTTCATTCTCCATCAATAATGAAAGTATGTGTCTCACAATCAGGCCAGCTCTCTTTTTGGTGATAGATGCATTTCATGATGTCCTTTGCCTGCTGCAATCATTGGATAAACGTTTTCCGTCTTGTCAGTGATAAAGTCGATGAAGACCACTTTTTCTTTTTCCTGTAGTGCCTCTTTTAAGGCTGATTCGACATCGGCAGATTTTTCGATACGCATGCCAATGTGACCATAGCTCTCGGCCAACTTGACAAAATCAGGTAAGGCTTCCATGTAAGAATGTGAATAACGACTCTCATAGAAAAATTCCTGCCACTGTCTGACCATACCCATGTAGCGATTATTCAAATTAATCACAGTGAACGGTATCCCATATTGCAGGCAGGTAGAAAGCTCCTGCAGACACATGACAATACTGGCATCGCCCGTAATACAGACAACCGTTTCATCTGGAAAGGCTTTCTTAACACCCATGGCAGCTGGCAATCCAAAACCCATGGTGCCCAAACCACCTGAGTTGATCCACCGCCTTGGTTTATCAAATTTGTAATATTGAGCTGCCCACATCTGGTGCTGACCAACATCCGAAGTGATGTAGGCATCGCCCCCGGTCAGCTCATACAGTTTTTCTATGACGAACTGCGGCTTGATGATTTCACTGTTACGATCATACGCGAGGCAATCAATCCCTTGCCATTCCCTGATCTGATTCCACCACGGTTCGAGTTGCTTTTCAGTCGGCAGATCATTTCTATTATCAAGAATAACAATTAGTTCACGCAAGACATGCTTGACGTCACCCACAATGGGAATGTCCACTGGAATATTCTTGGATATGGAAGATGGATCCACATCAATATGTATAATCTTTGCCGAGGGACAAAACTGCTCCAGATCTCCCGTGACACGATCATCAAAACGAGCACCGATGGCGATCAACACATCACACTGATGCATTGCCATATTTGCTTCATATGTGCCATGCATGCCTAGCATACCGACGAATTGCTTGTCCGTGCCGGGATATGCCCCCAGACCCATGAGCGTATTGGTAATTGGGAAACCCAAGTTACGAGTGAACACTGTTAGTTCTTTATCAGCATTCGCTAGGATGGCGCCACCACCTGAATAGATCATTGGCCTTTTGGCGGTGGCAATCAAATCAGCCGCACGCTTTATCTGTCCGGTGTGTCCCTTCAGGACAGGTTTATAGGATCGCATATCCACATGCTCCGGATATTCATATTCGCAACTATCTGCGGTGATATCTTTCGGGATATCCACAACCACAGGCCCTGGTCGACCCGTCGTTGCCACATAAAACGCCTTTTTGATTGTGGATGCCAGATCTTCAACATTCTTCACCAGGAAATTGTGTTTTACACACGGACGAGTCACACCAATGGCGTCGACCTCCTGAAAAGCATCATTACCGATCAGGTGTGTCGGAACCTGGCCTGTGAAAACAACAAGAGGACTAGAGTCCATGTATGCGGTGGCAATACCTGTGACACAATTGGTTGCCCCTGGGCCTGACGTCACCAGCACCACCCCGGGTTTCCCCGTTGCACGCGCATAGGCATCGGCAGCATGTGTTGCCCCCTGTTCATGACGAACCAGGATATGCTCAACATCATCCTGTTTGAACAATGCATCATAGATATGTAATACGGCGCCACCAGGATAACCAAACAAATGCTTGATTCCCTCGTCTCTCAGGGCGCGAATAAAAATTTCTGCCCCTCGAAGCACCTCTTTTGTTTTACCCAATATCCTGTTTCCTGTCGAGTTTAAATTTCATTAATGTAAACCTTGGAAAGTTACTTATATTCTTGTCTCAGGTCAAGTTGTGCTTTGCACAAAAAGTAAATCATTCAATAAATTCAAAAAAAATAATTGAGAATTCACCCTAAAGGCCAGTTAGGCTAAGATACGCATCCAAAAAAAATTGACAGCAGAAACTTATGCGAATTTCTCAATACTTGATTGCCACGCTAAGAGAGGCTCCTGCCGAAGCCGAAATTATCAGCCACCAGCTGATGTTAAGGGCAGGCATGATCCGCAAGATTGCCTCCGGCATATACACATGGCTACCACTGGGCTTACGTGTACTACGAAAGGTAGAGGGCATCATCCGCGAAGAAATGGATCGTGTCGGCGCTCAGGAACTATTGATGTCAGGTGTACAACCTGCAGAACTTTGGAAGGAATCGGGGCGCTGGGAACAATATGGGCCTGAGTTATTACGACTCAAGGATAGACACGAACGAGACTTTTGCCTGGGGCCCACGCATGAAGAAATCATCACCGATCTGATCCGGAAAGAAATAAGGAGCTATAAGCAGTTACCCGCCATCTTTTACCAGATACAAACCAAGTTTCGGGATGAAGTGAGGCCACGTTTTGGCATCATGCGCGCACGTGAATTCCTCATGAAAGATGCCTACTCCTTTCATTTGACAGAAGAATCTTTACAGGAAACTTATGAACAAATGTTTGCTACCTATACCCGAATATTTGAACGTCTGGGCCTGAAGTTCCGCGCAGTACAGGCCAATAGCGGCAACATCGGTGGTAATGCATCTCATGAATTCCACGTCCTGGCGGACTCCGGGGAAGACCAAATCGTATTTACCGAAGAGGGAAAATATGCCGTGAACATTGAACTCGCCGAAGCTCCCATGCCTGAAGGTACACGTGATGCCCCAAAAGAGACACTAAGCATTGTTGACACACCTGAACAACATAGCATTGAAGACGTCAGTCAATTTCTAAAGATCTCAGCCGAGCAATGCGTTAAGACATTGGTGGTGAAAGGTCAGATAGCTCAGGGCCAAAATGAACAACTTGTTGCATTGGTGCTCAGGGGAGATCACGAACTCAACAAGGTTAAGGCAGAAAAAATACCTGAGGTTGCAACGCCACTTGAGTTTGCCAGTACCGAACAAATTAAAAAATCACTGCACTGTGCCCCGGGTTCAATCGGTCCGGTCAATATTAATATTCCAGTCATTGTTGATCATAGTGCGCTGCACGTTGCTGATTTCGTCTGTGGTGCAAATGAAGATAGAAAACATCTCACCGGCGTGAACTGGGGACGTGATTTAGCTGAGCCACTTGGAGTTGACATTCGTAATGTTGTTAAAGGCGAGCCTGCACCTGATGGTTCTGGTGAACTTGATATTGCCCGTGGCATAGAAGTCGGACATATCTTTAAGTTAGGCAAAAAATATAGCACGACAATGAAAGCCACCTGTCTGGATGAAAATGGTGATGCCCAGACTTTGACCATGGGGTGCTATGGAATGGGTGTTTCAAGAATATTAGCCGCTGCCATAGAACAGAATCACGACGATAACGGCATTATCTGGCCTGATGCGATTGCACCATTTCAGGTTTCATTAATTCCGATTAACATGCACAAGTCACAACGCTTGCGTGATGCGGTTATGGATCTCTACAAGGAACTACAAGATGCCGAAATTGAAGTACTTCTCGATGACCGTAAAGAACGCCCTGGTGTGATGTTCTCCGATGCCGAGTTAATCGGTATTCCCCATCGCCTCACGTTTGGGGAACGTGGACTAGATGCTGGCACTATCGAATACAGGTCACGAACTGACAGTGAAAATTCTGAACTCTCGTTAGCAAATATCGTTGGCTTTATAAAAGAACAATTAGCAAATTACCAGATTGATTCATTCACTTGATTGACCTGGAAATTAAAGATACATAATCTACTAGCGAATACTAAAGCATTCAAAATTCTGAAACTCAACAGTTTCACTCTCAACATCAAGAACCTGTGCCATGGCTGGTCCGGATTTCAACCACTGTTTAAGGTTATCCAGTTGTTGTTCATCGCCAAAGGCCATCACCTCAACCCGACCATCCTGCAGATTTCTTACCCATCCTGTTAATCCGTATAAATCAGCCTGCTCCCGTGTCGCTAGTCGAAAACAGACGGCCTGCACACGGCCTGTCACCAAACAATGAATACCGTTATCCATACAAATTTTTATGCCTTACAGAAAATTCTCGTGCCAGTTGAACAATATAACCTGCCCATGTGTAAGAGATGGCAGTAATTTACACAGGCTTAAGATACGAAATCATTTAGCATCAGAAAAATTTAATCCGATTTTTTCATCCGGCATATTTCAATGCTTTGTTCACCGGTATTGCCAAAGCTACGGCCAGACTTGCATCACTATCGGCGAGCACACCCTTTAAAGACATCTGCCATTTATTGGCAGGCCTGTCCATATTATTTGGCAACTTGCACGGTAGTATTTTATATAAATCCAGCAGTGTTAATTCTCCAAGGTCCCTTATCAGATAGTACTGTCCGGTTGTGTTTCTATTGATCCAATTTGCCTTGATGAGTAAATCAAAAATCTCGTTCATGGATGTGTGGGCAATTCGAACACCTGACTTTTTCAACTGCATCACTGACCTTCCAGTTCCCTGTTTTTGTGCCAACCATAACTCTCCAATGATCTGGTAAGCATCCAGAAAACCCCAACGAATTTCAGAATGATGCTTGCCTATATCTTCCATTCGAAATACCGAGAGGCTGTAACTGATCTGTGCACCAAGCAAAACAATTAACCAGGAAACATATATCCAGATCAAAAACATGGGTATGACTGCCATAGCACCATAGATCACCTGATAAGTAGGGACTGCCTTGACATACAAACCAAATGTATATTTAGCCAGTTCAAATAAAATGGCTGCAGTGACACCACCTGCAATTGCATGTCTAGTGTTCACGTTAGTATTTGGCACCAGGATATACAATAAAGTAAAAGCAATACTTGTAGTGAAAAATGGCATTAATGCCAATAATCTGGATTTGATCATTACCGCACTATCAACACTCTCGATGAGTGGAAGTGCGAGCAAATAAGATGTTGAATAAAAACCGATACCAATCAAGATCGGGCCGAGTGTTAGGATTGCCCAATACACCAGAAATCTGCCAATCAAGCTACGCCGTTTGGTGATATGCCATATATTGTCCAGCGCGCTATTGATTGTGTACATCAGCATCAAGGCGATTACCACAAGCAGGATGATGCCCGTTGTAGTGAGTTGCGATGCCTTAATCGAAAAATTGATCAGGTAATCCCGAATCGTTTGACCGAAACTCGGAACGAAATTACTGAAAACAAACTCCTGAATGATCTCACTTAAATCCTTGAATACAGGCAAATTACTAAAAAAGCTGAACATCACGGCTATCAAGGGCACCAGTGACAAAAGTGTCGTGTAGGCCAGCGAGGATGCTGATTGCATCGTCCGACGCGCAAAAAACTGCTGAAAGATATAAGGAACGAAACAAAATAGCCAGAATGCGCCAGATTTGACGATTGAAAATAAATGACTGATTGGTTTATTCTTTAATGACATCGCCTGAATCTTTACCTATGCTTCACCCATTCAAAAAAATGCATTGAGGAATCTCTATGAGCGTAACCATATATCATAATCCCCGTTGTTCAAAATCCAGACAAACACTGGAAATCCTGAACCAACAAAATTTAGACCTGGAAATCATTGAATACCTGAAAACATCCCCGGACGCCGAGACTTTAAAACAAATATTGTCTTATCTGGATATCCCGGCGCGCGAACTCCTACGCAAAGGCGAAAGCGCCTATAAAGATGCCGGCCTTGATGATACAAGCTTGTCTGAAGATGATCTGATTACAGCGATGGTTGAACACCCGATATTGATCGAACGACCGATTGTCGTATGCAACGGCAAGGCAACCATTGGCAGACCGCCAGAAAGTGTACTTGATATTCTCTAGGAATCTGTCTGACTATGGAATTCGTAGCGAGGCGAGTGAAAAAAATTCTTACT
>CAYRXP010000049.1:6029-9975 GCA_964428145.1 uncultured Enterobacteriaceae bacterium | reverse complement strand
TAAACATTAAGCGTCTTGTCACATAACATTATGTTTCTTTGCATAACAACCAGCCAATCACTGCCAACATAAATAACGTAGGGAAAGTAACGCTGAGCGCGGGGTGCAATCTATAGACAATCCCCATGTGGCCCGCAATCTGGTTGACGATGTGAAAGGCAATGCCAACCATACAACCCAGGAAAACACGTTGTCCGACCGCTGCCATTCTTGAATAACTTTTCACAAGCGGAACAGCAATGAGCACCATAACGATGATAGCGAATGGACTAATTATTTTTGACCAAAGTGCCTGCTCGTAAATAACACTGCTTTGGCCATTGACCTTTAGATAACTGATGTAATTGTAAAGACCGATAAACGACAGAAATCGTGGTTTGATAATAATAAGATTGATCACATCAGGGTTTAGCAATGCCTCCCAGGTCGCAATATTCATTTGTTTGACATTAACACCCTCATCGGTAATTTCTGTCTGCCTGATATCTTCAAGAACCCACTGTTCATCCTTGTATTCAGCGCTCCTGGCAAAAGTACTCGTTCGCAATTTATCAGCATCATCAAACTCATAGATATATATGCCCTCTACTCTGTCACCAGGCAATATCTTACGGATATTGATAAAACTGTGACCGTCTCTGGACCAGAATCCATACTTCGTTTTTAAGGTGATTTGTTCCGTCAAGGCCACTGAACGCATATGTTGAGCTGTTTCTTCGGTATAGGGTGAAAGGACTTCACCCACTAACAAGGAAATAAAAATGAGAATTACGGCACCCTTACACAGCGACCATGCAAATCTTAATTGTGAAATTCCCGAAGTTCGAAGCACTGCAAGTTCACTGTGTCTGGCGAACATGCCCAGTGTCGTCATACTCCCTATCACTGCGGCTATTGGAAACAATTCAGAAGACAATCTTGGTATGGTCAAAACTACATAATACAGGGCTTGCCAAACCCCATAATTACCCCTGCCCGTTGAATCCAGTTGATCGACCAACGAAAAAAAGGAAAATAACAGCACCAGAGAAAACAGTGCCAACAAAGTCGTCTTTATCAAAGTCAGCGCAATATAGCGATCGAGGATCTTCATTGCTCAGCCTCTAGGCGCCCTTTAATACTTGCACGCCATCATTCTGTTTCAATCGCTGTTTAATTTGAGGCATATAATAGAGAACCAACAAAGTTATTATTAATAAGGCGTGCACCCACCATAAGCCTACGATTGATGGAATTTCATCTCGTTTCAATAGTGTTTTAGATACAGCAAGAAGATTGCTGTAAATAAAATAAACCAGCATTGAAACAAATAACAGTGGATAGCGTCTTTCTCCAATAGGTAGTTGACTGAGCAATACCGCAAGTAACGACAGCAGCAAACATGAAAGAACTGATGATGCTCTCCATTGTAGTTCGGCCTTATGTTGTGCAATATCCGAAAAAAATAACATAGCTGTCGGAATTGAGTTAGGCCCCAGCTTTTTATCAGCAGTGATGACCGCCTCACCGGTCTCCAATAATATCGCGTAGGTCTTATACTCTGTGATTCTGTAATCAAGTCCGCCGGGAGCTCCGACATAACGACGCCCATCTTCAAATTTTATGTAGCGATTTCCTGAAGCCTCATCCACCTCAAACACAGCCCTGTCCGATGTTAATACGCCCAACTTCCCATGATGTCTTACCTGTAGAAAAATATTCTCCATGACTGTCTTGTCATCGGAGAGTCCCTCTACATACAAGACCCTGTTTCCCTTGCTAAATTCCTTGAACTGCCCTGCAGCGATTCCAGTAATATCCGCATCTTTCCTGGCCTGAATTTTCAAATCATAAATTCTGCCTTCGGCCCAGGGTGAAACAAAGAAAGACAGGCTAGCAACAATGACACAAACAGGCACAACAAAGAGGCATACGATTTTTAATTGCTTCAGTTTGCTCATCCCGGTGGAGAACATGATCGCCATTTCATTATCGCCTACCAGGCGGGAATACGTGAGAATCACAGCAAGAAATAATGTGACTGGAAGTAATTTTGGCAACACAGATACCAGTTTTAACCAGAGCAACTCAAAGACCAGAGAACTGGAAATTTTACCTGCGGCGGCATCGGCCAGATAACCAACGAAC
Organism: uncultured Enterobacteriaceae bacterium; assembly: GCA_964428145.1. Classification (GTDB taxonomy): domain Bacteria; phylum Pseudomonadota; class Gammaproteobacteria; order Eutrophobiales; family Eutrophobiaceae; genus SMWN01. The sequence goes on along the minus strand of CAYRXP010000049.1, from coordinate 7,848 downwards.
CTATCGCTCGAGTAAATCAGGAACAACAGACAGGCTATCCAGAACAAGCGCCGCAAGATTTCACTATGGATATATCGCCTGATGATCAATTTTCCTGTCCCATTAAAACTGCCCTTAAAATATCAAAGCTTAATGTCAAAAATTACTGCCAAAGTGTTTTTACGCCAATTGTTATAGAATGAATATACTAACGATTAATCTTAACATACTGATACACCATAGATTTAAGGGCACCTCGACTAATTCTAGGTGAGGTATTATTGAGATTCAAAATTTTCAAGCACCATGCACAATATAATGCTCTCATGCTTGGCGCCAGAGCAAGACACTGAGTTATTGTAATAGCTATACTATTATAATCGCTTAATAACGCAGCTATTGGATATTTTGGACTAAATAGGCTCATCCATGAGTTAATAGCGGTGCCCCTAATTCAAACAAACTGGCAAAAAAGATAATTATGGATTTTACAATCAAATGCGGTAACCCGGAAAAACAACGCTCAGCCTGTCTTATCGTTGGACTATTCGAATCTCGTCGACTTTCGGCAGCGGCCAAAGCCATAGACTCAGCAAGTAAAAAATACCTTACAAATATCCTGAAACGCGGCGATATCGATGGAAAAATTGGCCAGTCACTTTTACTACATAATATTCCAGGGATCGCATCTAGCAGAGTCTTGCTGGTCGGCTGTGGAAAGGAAAAGAGTTTAAATACCAGCCATTATCGTAAAATCGTAACAAATAGTATCAACAAATTAAAAATAACCGGGGCAACAGAAGTCGTCAGTTGTCTTTCCGAGTTAAATATAAAAACCAGGGATGAATACTGGAAAATAAGACAATTTGTAGAGATAAGCCACAGTGCTTTATATCAATTCAATCAACTGAAAAGCAAAAACAAAAAGCCAAAGAACAAACTGCGCAAGCTTGTACTCATGGTTCCTGGGCGTAAGGATTTTGCTGCTGGGGAACAAGCTATTAAAGATGGAACTGCTATTGCCAAGGGCGTCTCACTGGCACGTGATCTGGCTAACCTGCCAGCCAATATCTGCACCCCTTCCTATCTGGCAGATCAGGCAAAGAAATTGGGTAGAGCACAAAAATCCATCAAGGTAACAGTGCTTGATGAAGCGGCCATGAAAAAACTGGGCATGGGATCCTTGCTGTCCGTCTCTCAAGGCAGTCGCCAACCAGCAAAACTCATCTCGATGGAATACAAAGGTGGCAAAAAAGGTGAGAAGCCAGTGGTCCTGGTGGGCAAAGGTGTCACATTCGATACGGGCGGTATCTCAATCAAGCCATCCGCTGCAATGGATGAAATGAAATATGATATGTGTGGCGCAGCCAGTGTCTTCGGAACAATCACGGCTATCTCTGAAATAGGGCTGCCCATTAATGTTATCGGTGTTGTGCCCACGGTTGAAAACATGCCAGGGGGAGAAGCCACAAGACCGGGAGATATCTACACCAGCATGTCTGGCCAGACCATTGAAGTGTTAAATACAGATGCAGAGGGCCGTTTAATCCTGTGTGATGCACTGACCTACAGCGAACGATTTCATCCTGCCGCAGTGATTGATATCGCAACACTCACCGGTGCCTGTGTGGTTGCACTGGGGAAACATGCCTCAGGTTTGCTCAGTAATCACGACCCACTAGCCAAAGAAATTCTCGATGCGGGAGAAAGTACCGGGGATCGGGCCTGGCAATTGCCACTCTGGGATGAATATCAAAATCAGATCGATAGCCCATTTGCGGACATGGCGAATATCGGAGGGCGTGAAGCGGGGACGATTACCGCCGCCTGCTTCCTGTCA
>CAYRXP010000049.1:0-5929 GCA_964428145.1 uncultured Enterobacteriaceae bacterium | reverse complement strand
TAAAATGTCTCAGGTAGATTTTTATGTGCTCCCCGAAGGCGGGAAACGGGAACACTTCGCCTGCGCACTGATCCAGAAGGTCTGGAAACAGGGAAACAATATTTTTATTAGTACTCGTTCAGAAACAGCGGCGGCGGCGTTTGATGATTTGCTCTGGACGTTTAAAGACATCAGTTTTCTGCCCCATTGTCTTGTTTCAGATAAGGACGCTGAAAACGTACCTATTGTCATTGGCCCAGGGTATAAAATGGGCAATCAGATACCGGATCACACACCAATAATGATAAATCTTGCTGATCAAATCCCACAGGACTCAGGCAAGATAGAGAGAATTCTTGAAATTGTTGCCGGGAGTGAAAGTGAGCGACAAAAGGCTCGCAAGCGATATGCAGAATATCGCGACCAAGGTCACGTTTTAAACAAGCATGATATATAATCCAACAATGGGTAAGGGTAATCAATCAGGCGAGTCATCTTCCTCAGAAAATCCTGAAATTTCTCACTCGGTAATCTCAGAAACAGACATCGCCGAATCTATCGATGAGCTCGAAGAACTGATTGTAGAAACAAAACCTCCCCCCAAACTTTACCCTGAAATACCCGTACTTAATGACGTTGTCGATCCCGCGGAAGCAAGAAGATATGCACAGTCCGAAACATCGGCAGAATCGACCAGCGCCCATGAAGATAAGATTGAGGTTTTCCCTTCAGACAGACTGAACGAATTGGTCGATAAGATCGATCAAAACCTGTCAAAAGAACTTGATTCTCTGGTAGACATACTCAAGGACACCATCAAAGACAGCATCATCAATGAACTTAGAGAACAATTAAAAAAAGAAACAGCTCAAACTGAGAAACCCGCATCCCATATAGATACTCCTGACAAATCACTAGAGTAATTTAGCGTAACGATAATTTTTTTAAAAATTCGTTGAAAAATTTAATGTAACAACTTTATTTCTCAACTAAACACGGCATAATGCCCGTCCTTCAAGGCTTCTCCCCTCCCCCCGGATAGAAACAACAGCCAGAGATTGGGGTAAGCTGTAATTAAATGAATATGGAAAAAACCTATAACCCACAATCCATAGAATCTCAGTGGTATCAAACCTGGGAAAGAGCCGGCTATTTCAGCCCAGAAGGCAACGGTTCGTCCTATTGTATTATGCTACCTCCGCCCAATGTCACTGGCAGTCTACATATGGGCCACGCCTTCCAGCACACCTTGATGGATATCCTGATTCGCTATCACCGCATGAATGGCGATAAAACACTCTGGCAATGTGGTACAGATCACGCCGGCATCGCAACGCAGATGGTCGTGGAAAGACAGCTCGAACAGCAAGGCACGGATCGTCATAAATTAGGACGCGAAAAATTTACAGAGTCCGTGTGGAACTGGAAAGCCGAATCCGGTAGCACTATCACCCGCCAGCTACGGCGTCTTGGAACCTCCATGGACTGGTCGCGCGAACGTTTTACTCTGGATGAAGGTTTATCAGATGCTGTCAGGGAAGTCTTCATCCAGCTTTATAAAGAAGGCTTGATCTATCGCGGTAAACGTCTGGTCAATTGGGATCCTGTGTTACATACCGCAATCTCCGATCTGGAAGTCATCTCCGAAGAAGAAGATGGGCACATGTGGCATATACGCTATCCAATTAGCTGCGAATATGCCGCACAGGGAAGTGCAAATGTCGCGAGAGGCAGGACGCCGGGAGCGACCCCGCTCGCCGATAGCGAAGGATATTTAATTGTTGCAACCACCCGACCAGAAACCATGCTTGGTGATGCTGCCGTGGCCGTACATCCCGAAGATGAGCGTTATAAAGATCTCATCGGTAAAGAAGTTGAATTACCCCTTATTGGTCGCAAGATCCCTGTCATCGCAGATGATTATGTCGATCCGGAATTCGGTACAGGTTGTGTGAAGATAACGCCGGCACATGACTTCAATGACTATGAAATGGGTCAACGTCATGATTTGCCCTTAATCAATATATTTACTGTAGACGCAGCAATCAACAGTGATGCACCTGAGGCCTACCGTGGCATGGATCGCTATGTTGCACGTAAACAGATCGTTGCTGATCTGGAGGCTGCGGGTCTACTCGAAAAAATTGAGCCACATAGATTGGTGGTCCCTAGAGGGGATCGTTCTCATACCGTCGTCGAACCGTATTTAACCGATCAGTGGTATGTCAAAATTCAACCTCTGGCCGTCCCAGCGATCAAGGCCGTAGAAAGCGGTGACATTAAATTTGTCCCGGGTAACTGGAACAAAACATATTTTGAATGGATGCGTAATATTCAGGACTGGTGCATCAGCCGCCAACTCTGGTGGGGGCATCGTATCCCGGCCTGGTATGACGAGGCAGGCAATATCTATGTCGGTCATTCTGAGGCAGATGTCCGCAAAGACAACAATCTGTCTGATGAGACATCACTGGCACAGGATCCGGATGTGCTTGATACCTGGTTTTCATCTGCCCTGTGGCCTTTCTCAACATTGGGCTGGCCAGAACAAACACAGGAATTGGAAGATTTTTATCCCACCAGTGTGCTGGTAACTGGCTTTGACATCATTTTCTTTTGGGTAGCCCGCATGATCATGATGGGCCTGAAATTCACCGGTAAGGTTCCCTTCAAGGAAATCTATATCCATGGCCTGATACGTGACGCCGAGGGACATAAGATGTCCAAGTCAAAAGGTAATGTCCTTGATCCCATCGACCTGATTGATGGAATAGACCTCGAAGCCTTGATTCAAAAACGCACGACTGGATTAATGAAACCTCAAGATGCACCAAAGATTGAAAAAGCTACCCGCAAACATTTTCCCGATGGCATCGCGAACTATGGCACCGACGCATTACGAATAACCTTCGCCTCACTCGCCACGCAGGGACGGGATATCAGTTTTGATGTAGGTCGTATCGGTGGTTATCGGAATTTCTGTAACAAGCTTTGGAATGCCACGCGCTATGTGTTAATGAATATCGAAGGACAAACGCTAGATATCAATAACGGCGAGATCAAGTTATCCCTTGCAGAACGCTGGATCAATACCCGCATGGCCCAAGCCATCGATCAAGTGACCAAAGGCATTCACACCTATCGTTTTGATCTTGCCGCGCAGTCCTTGTATGAATTTACCTGGGACGAATACTGCGACTGGTATCTGGAACTTTCGAAAACTACATTGACTGATCCTAAGGCATCGGATGCGGAGAAGCGTGGGACATTACAAACACTTATTAATAACCTCGAGATCCTGTTACGCCTGATGCACCCTTTCATGCCGTTTATTACAGAAGAACTCTGGCAAAAGATTGCACCGATTTTGGGTAAGGAAGGCAATACAATTATGTTACAAACTTATCCGGGTGCCGATGAATTGGTTACCGATGAAGCGTCATTGAAGGAAATTGAGTGGGTCAAAACAATTATACTGGGTGTGCGAAAGATCAGAGCTGAGCGTGATATTTCTCCTGGCAAATTTCTGGCAGTACAAATAAAGGGAGGCAATCCTGATGAAAAGGAATGGTTGAAACATAACAATCATTATTTGAAAACATTAGGCAAGATTGAATCTATAACGGAAATCAAGACGGAACCGGATAACGCAGTCGTCGCACTCGCAGGTGATATGACGTTATTTGTACCTCTAGCTGATTTGATTGATCCGAAGGCAGAACTTGCCAGATTGGAAAAAGAACTGGATAAACTGAGCAACACAGTGACAAGCCTGCAGAAAAAACTGGATAATAAAGACTTCGTGGATCGTGCACCGGAACATGTTGTGCAAAAAGAACGTGATCGTCTTGAGGAAACAGCGACTGCCTCTGCAAAATTAATTGTACAATGTGAACGATATATAATTTTAATTAGCAAAAATGTTTGAAATCATAAAAGAAGAAATCCAGGTCGTGTTTGAACGCGATCCTGCGGCACGTTCCACACTGGAGACAATTTTCACCTGCCCTGGTTTCCAGGCTATCTTATTTCATCGCTTTAACCACTGGATCTGGCAAAAAAAATTATTTTTACTCGCTCGCATGAGTGCGCATATTGCAAGATTTTTAACAGGCATAGAGATACATCCCGGCGCAATTATCGGACGACGTTTCTTTATTGATCATGGTATGGGCATTGTTATCGGCGAAACCTCGGAGATTGGTGAAGACGTCTCCATATATCATGGTGTCACACTGGGTGGTACTACCTGGCAAAAAGGCAAACGTCATCCAACTTTGGAGAATAATGTCGTCATTGGTGCCGGGGCAAAGATACTCGGACCTATCACCATCGGTGAAGGATCACGTGTGGGTTGCAATGCCGTCGTTGTTAATGATACCCCACCATGTTCAACGGTTGTCGGTGTTCCCGGTCATGTGATTGTAAAACGTGATGATGAAGACAAGTCTGCACAACGCGAGGCTATGGCTAAAAAGATTGGATTTACCGCCTATGCCGAAAGCAAAGATATGCCCGATCCCATCCAGAATGCACTGGACGCTGTACTGGATCACATGCACAAAACTGATCAGGAACTTGAAGAGCTAAAGAAGAAAATCAAATAACGAATAAATTCAGCACGTCGAATGAAACAGGCCACCCACAGCCTCTCCGCCCGAGACTAAATCGTTATATATCTTGGCCGCTGCCTTGGTCTCAGCGATGTGCACTGGAATATTTCTCTCATCAAGCAGATCTAACGTCTCCCGACGCGTGCGCAGCATCAGCAACATTCCTCGGCTTAAAACAACCGTTTGACACCCGTTATCGAGCAATTCCTCAATATCAGTGGGTTGAATTCCGGGCACATGGTGTGTGTCGGTTTCCCTCCAGTCCCACGCCCGACCGCCACCAGGCCAAAGCTTAAAATCCTTACCTACACCCACACCATCGACTTCCATATGACCCCAGGAAATGTGATTAATAGTGGGGGATTTGTGTTCGTCTTTGTTCATAGCAATGCCTTTGTCATAACGGGGGATAAAAAATAATTCCGAAATTTAAACTCCTTCTACCTTTTCATGGCGTAAGCCAAATGCCAGAAAATGCGCTAGTCTTTTTCTGATAAACGGAACTCTAGAAATAATCTTCATCGGTAAGGGTGGACTAAATGCTTTATCCGATTTCAAAGCAGCACTGATGATTCTTTGTTGAACTAAGGATTGGAATTTCTGAATAATGGCAACGGCTGGCTCACGTCTTTTTTGCACTACTGCCAAATCAGAAATCGTCAATCGGTCTTCCTTGATCGGATCAGTTAATTGATTAACTGCAGCGACTGCATCCTGAATAGCATAATTAATTCCGACGCCACCGACAGGTGACATGATATGCGCTGCATCTCCAATCAATAACAAACCTTCTTTATACCATTGCTTTGCACGACCCGTGACAACAGACAAGATCGCCATTTGAGACCAGTCTTTTATTTCAGTGATTGTTTCAGAAAGTTCCGGTGCGAGATTTTTTATTATTTCATGAAAGTGTTCTATCCCTTGATTGCGTAATTCTTTATAAGCCCCTTTCATAATGATGTAACCCACCTGCAGATACTCTTTCCGGTTTATAATAACAATCATAGTACCCGATCCGATGCGCCCACTTACTGCTTCCTGCATTTCAGTCTCTGTTGGTAAAGGCAATTTAAACCATATCACATCCATCGGCGGTGACGTTTTTCCAAGTTCTATCTTGGCCAAACGTCTTGCTGTAGAGCCACGTCCATCTGCACCAATCGTTAATCCTGCATCAAGTTCATGTTCATTACCTTCGTAATTGAATTTAACGCCGCTTATTTTTCCATTTGTTTCTGTTAACTCTCGAACTTGTGCCCCCATTAAAACCTTGAATCCGGATAATTGTTTTCCTTTTTCAACAATATGATTAAGAAACTTCTCTTGTGGAATAA
>CAYRXP010000048.1:0-10029 GCA_964428145.1 uncultured Enterobacteriaceae bacterium | reverse complement strand
TGGGGGTGTTACGAGGAATATCACAGTCTGCACTTTGAAGCCTGTTATTATCAGGGTCTTGAGTACTGCATCAATAATCATCTAAAGCGTTTTGATTCTGGAGCACAGGGAGAACATAAGATAGCAAGAGGATTTGAACCTGTGACAACATATTCTGCACATTGGATTTGTGATCCTGAATTTGCTGCCGCAATCAATGGTTTTACAAAGAGGGAAGCCAGTCTCATGGAAAAATATCGAACTAACGCTGCTGAGTTATTACCCTTTAAAAATAATAAATAAAATATTACTTTTATACAGGATATTTCATCATTGAATGCGAAAAGAGAAGCGGGTATGGAAATTCAGGAAAGTGAGGATCAAGATATCGAGGAGCAGGAGAAGAGCAAATCGCAAATCAAACGCGAGATGCATGAACTGCAAGCGCTAGGCAAACAACTCGTTGGGTTACCCCACAAGCAACTGGTGAATATTCCTATGTCAGATAAGCTTAGGTATGCGGTCATTGCAGCAAAAACACTCAAGCGTGGTGCAATACGTCGACAATTACAGTACATAGGGAAGTTGATGCCGAAGGAAGATGAAGCATCAATACGTACGGCACTGAATGAACTGCAGCAACCGCATAAAGACGAAGTCGATGCATTGCATGAGATCGAGCGATGGAGAGATCAACTACTACTTGGTGATCAAGGTTTGCTAAATGAACTTGCAACCAGATTCGTTAATTTCGACCGTCAACACATCACGCAATTGATTCGGAATGCTACGAGGGAACAGGAACAGAAAAAATCACCAAAATCAGCCAGATTATTATTTAAATATTTGATTAGGGTAAAGACCAATTTATAACAGGACAGAGCATTTAAAGTAGCGTTGTTTTATCTTTTTCAATGAGTATTAATTTTTTTTTATAAAGCGTCCCTATCGCTTTTTTGTAGTTCTTTTTACTGACACCAAAAATTTCATAAATATCTTCAGGTGAGCTTTTATCAGTCAAGCTTGAAACACCGTGATTGTTTTTCAGGTATTCCAGAATCCTTGTACTTAGGTCGTCCCTTGCATCCTTTCCCGGCAGCTGTAGACAGAGGTCTATTTTTCTGTCAGGACGAATAATCTTTATGTAGCCTTTTAATTTTTCTCCATGAGTGAGCGTTTGAAATACTTCGTTTTTATAGATCAAGCCAATATGGGTATTATTAATAATGGCCTTATATCCTAGATCGGTCTTGCCAAAAATCAATAAATCGACAGCTTGCCCAGGTTTGAAATATTGTGCTTCCTCGCTGAGGCGAGAATCCAGTTTTTGTGTAGCCGCGATCCTGCTTGTGCTTTCATCCAGATACACAAGTACGGTATAGGATTGTCCGATTTTCAAAGGACTGATTTGTTCGCCATAAGGTACTAGTAAATCTTTGGGTAATCCCCAATCCAGAAAAGCACCCGCCTGATTGATGTCCACAACTTTCAGGTAGGCGCATTCACCAACCATGACATAGGGTTTCTCTGTTGTTGCTATCAGGAGATCGGCTGAGTCCAGGTAAATAAATACCTCAAGTGACTCACCTACAACACAATCATCAGGCACGTACCTGCTTGGCATCAGTATTTCGCCCAGATGTTCCCCATCAAGGTAAATTCCATGCTCAAGGCTTTTTACTACCTGTAGATTATTTATTTTTCCAATTTCAACCATTTTGCCACTGCTCCATACTATGGCGACTAGTTTATTCGTGTAATGCGATAACGTCGAACTGGATGCCATTCCATCCATATTTAATAAAATTTCTGATATTCACATGATCATTATTTTCTGGATGAGCTAATACATCATTCCGATAATATTGACCAAAGCAGGCCAGTGTTTGTTTTTCATTGAGATTATTTAGTCGGGCGAACAAAAAAATCTTACAGGAGCCTTCATTACTTCCTGCTTCATTCGTTATCTGGTCATTGCCATCGCCATTGGTGAAACGAGTTGGTGTGTATCTATAGTAGTTAGCAATAATCTGCATGACCATATCGAATTCTACTTTCTCGGGGTTTGATCCTAGTAATTTCCTAAAATTATTCATTGTCATTTATCAAGCAAAAGACACTCGCGAATTGAATTATTTCTAATATAATAATATCTATATCGATAAGGGAGAATCAGAGTTGCACAATCATGTCAGTATTCATACTAAAAGCAAAATTTACAGAAATCTTTGAAAGGGAACTGGAAGAAGAAAAACTATGTATTTCGGTTTATACTGAATCGAGGATACATAGTCTGATTAACGTGGGTGTAACTAAAATGGGTAGTGCAGGGCTGGCAGAAAGCATTGATAAAATACATTTAGCTGAAGAAAACATGGCTAGACTTGTAGACTATCTGTGCACTTGCGCCGAAGAGTATGGTACTTATCCAGATCTTTATGATGATGATTTTGATTTTGCGATTGCAGAATGTTATCCAATATGGCCATTCATATAAACATTAATTGATTATTTTATATCTAATTAATGTGTTTCAAGAATAGTATACCCTCGATCACCAGGGTTCCTGTAAAAATAACAGTTTCGAATTTCTGAAATTATCACTTGATCGTAATCAATGAGAGATTAATAAATGGTGACAGCCTAATAGCGATTGCCAGAAATGAATATATAGATACCTAGTCAGCGATGGATAAGTGTTGCCTAATCCCAATCACCATAACTCTCCATTTTCTTGCGAAGGCGTTGTTCTTCTTTGAGTTCTTCAATTCTACGTCTTGCTGTATATCGTGACGTCTGAACCACGTCCTCTGCTTTTATTACATCAGCAAAAGAGTCTAACGCCAGATCATTGGATTCTGTACCTGTTAGATCATCATTTAAACGTTGGCTGTTCATTTATATTGCCTCCCCTTCGGAGGGGGTTAACATATTTCCAAAAACATGTATGAAGGTGTTAATAAGAAATATTTACCTGTTTAACGATTTTGCCTGCGTTTTCATCTGGCCGGCGAGCAAAATATACTCCCGAAATGAAATTTTTCCAACAAATATAAAATTATATATATCAATAGGTTATAAACAACATTGCAACGTAATTATGTAAGCTGCCTGACATTCTGACTGAAATGATAATTTAAAGTTAGCCAATTAATCTTCTTTCAGGATAATTTTTCTCTCGGATACCGCTTTGTGTAGAATACCGCGCACATTGATATCGACGATTCCTTTCTTCTGTAAATAGTGAGATGACCTAAAATTGATGGATTATATTCCCGGCCAACGATGGATAAGTGATGCTGAATCCAGCATGGGATTGGGGACGGTCTTGTCCTCAGAACACAGAACCGTGACGATTTCTTTTCCTGCAACAGGAGAAACCCGTTCATATGCAAAACAAGCCGCACCACTCACCAGGGTTATCTTCAATATTGGAGATACGATTTCCACCGAGGAAGGTATCACATTTATTGTTGATTCAATTAATGATCATGAAGGGTTACTCACTTATTGTGGACTAAATGAGGAGGGTGTTCAGCTAAGTATCAGAGAAGATTTATTAGCCAATAGAGCACAATTAAACCGACCGGCTGATCGCCTGTTTAATGGTCAAACTGATTCTGATAAATGGTTTCAGGCTAGATTCCAGACACTCAAGCAACAAAACAGCCTGGCACACAATGATCTATTCGGGCTGACAGGCACTCGGACCAGCTTAATCCCACATCAATTATATATTGCTAATGAAGTAGCGCATCGTTATGCACCACGTGTTTTGCTGGCTGACGAAGTTGGTCTGGGAAAGACAATTGAGGCAGGGATGATTATCCATCATCAGATAACGACTGAACGCGCTCACCGTATCCTGATCGTTGTGCCGGAAAGTCTTGTTCACCAATGGCTGGTAGAAATGTTGCGTAAATTTAATCTTACGTTCAGTATTTTTGATGCAGATAGATGTTATGCCATTGAAGAAGAGAATGAAGAGATTAATCCTTTCCAGACAGAACAATTCGTTCTTTGTAGTCTTGAATTTCTGACTGAATATGAAAATTATTATCAACAATCATTGCTCGGTGAATGGGATCTATTGGTTGTTGATGAAGTGCATCATCTACACTGGTCCACCACTGAGGTAAGTACTGAATACAAAATAGTTGAACAACTGGCGCATTTGACCAGGGGTGTTCTGTTACTCACAGCCACACCGGAACAATTGGGGAAAGAAAGCCATTATGCTCGTTTGCGACTACTGGATCCAAACCGTTTCCCCGATTTCAATTCATTTGTGGAAGAAGAAAAGAACTACGAGCCAATCGCACGAGCAGTTGAGGCTTTGTTTTCGGATGTCGAATTATCGGGTGATACTCTGGAGATACTCAGGAAAACATTGGCTGATAATAGCGCTGAATTATTGGATCCGATTGCTAATACTGATAATCATTCGCCAGAAAATATTATTGCAAGAAAGAAAGTCATCGATCAACTACTGGATTATCATGGTACCGGGCGTGTTTTATTCAGGAATACTCGTGCCACTATCAGGGGTTTTCCTGACAGGGAAATTCATGCCTACCCATTACCTTTACCTAAGGAATACCTCTCACTTTACGGTGAACATTTTGATAAGCAGGTTCATGAAGATGAAATTATATTATCACTTTGGCCTGAGAGGTTTTATTCACAAAGTGGAAAAACAAACTGGGAAAAAATTGATCCGAGAATCGTCTGGCTGATCGACAGGCTTAAACTACTGAGGCAAGAAAAAGTATTGGTAATTTGCGCGCATGCCAGTACGGCAGTGGATATCAGTCAATTATTGAAGATCAAGGAAGGTCTGCATGCAGCAGCATTTCATGAAGGCTTGAGTTTGATTGAGCGCGACCGTGCTGCTGCCTATTTTGCTGATGAAGATGAAGGTTGTCAGGTATTGATATGTTCTGAAATAGGTAGTGAGGGCAGAAATTTTCAATTTGCACATCATTTAATTCTTTTTGATCTACCTTTGAATCCAGATTTGCTGGAACAAAGAATTGGTCGACTGGATCGAATCGGACAGAGGCAGACAATAAAAATTCATGTGCCATATCTTGAAGATAGTCCACAGGCCGTGATGTTTCGCTGGTATCAGGAAGGACTTGGTGCGTTCAAAGAGACCTGTCCCGCTGGCCAGGCAGCTTTCGAGCAAGTGGAAAATGAATTAAAGGATGCCTTTTTTATGAAAGAGTCTCCTGAAGCACTGATAAATAAAACCATGGAAATATATCAGGAACTTAATGATGCGATGCATAAGGGGCGGGACAGGCTACTGGAATATAGCTCCTGTCGTCCATCCGTTGCCAATGCGCTGAAAGACAGGGCCATTATGGACGACGACGACAATATATTACCTGAGTACATGGAAATTATTTTTGATTGTTTTGGAATTAACTCGGTATTCCATAGTGAATCAAGCTATATATTGAGTCCAGGCGAAAGGATGCTTTCACCATTTCCCGGGCTCACAGATGAAGGCATGACGATTACCTACTCGAGAGAGACTGCACTGATACATGAAGATATGCAGTATTTATCTTGGGAACATCCTATGGTTGCTTATGCCATGGATATGGTTTTAAGCAGTGAATTCGGCAATTCGACAGTCTGTACCCTAGAGCAGGAGAAATTAAATCCCGGGACGTTGTTGATGGAAGCACTCTATGTGTTGGAGCCGATGGATAAAGTAGAGTTGCAGTCCAGTAGATTTTTGCCACCAACCACAATCAGAATCATGATTGATGAGTATGGAAAATTATTGAACATGAATACCTGCTACATTAATGAAAATCAGACCAGGGTGGCAGATGAGATAATCAAAGAAGTGATAAATATAAAATCAGATGAGATCAAGATGTTATTGGAGAAATCCAGAGATCTCGCCGAAAAAGAAGTGCCTGAACTAAAATATCAGGCAGTGGAAAGAATGAATGATATCTTAAAAACGGAAGTGGCTAGACTGACCCACATGAGAAAAATAAATTCCAATATCCGTATTGAAGAAATAGACTTTTTTAAAAATCAGTTACAGACTGCTTCCGATCTGATTGAGTCAGCTACGATCCGACTAGATGCATTGCGCATCATTATTACAATCTAGATTAAAAATAAAGCTATTTTGATTTTTGACTACGACCCTGGGTTTTCCTTGCCTGGGTTTTCCTTGCCTGGGTTTTCCTTGCCTGGGTTTTCATTGGTGCTAATGTAAACCAGTCTTCTTTCGTGATCTCATGATAATAATCGGCTTCATCTTTCAGTAATTGCGATGTTGTTTTAAGTACCGCTGCAATCTCTACCCGCACCCCTTCGGATTTAAGATGGCGGACCAGTTCAATATAATCAGAATCCCCAGACATAATAATGATGGTATCTACTTTGTTGGCAAGCTGGATTGCATTGATCGATAGTGGAATATCGGCACTTTTATGACAGGGTCTGACTGAACCGTGATAGAAATTATGCAGACGTTCCTGTAGTTTTTCTGAGATGTGTTTGCCCTCTCTGAAATATACTAGACGGCTCAGACCTCTGTTCACCAGTAATTTTGGAACGAGTGCATCCAGATTGAGCATTGTGTTGGTGTTATCCGCTTCAGAGTGGATACTTCGCTCAATATTATTTCCATCAATCAAGATGGCAACAGTTTGTGATATCTCGATATTTTCAGGATGCGTAATTATTTCTGTGGTTTCTTTCATAATATTCTCAGAAGAGGATTTCATTGTTTATTAATTTTTAATTTTCGTCTTGTACAATTCGGATGGTCAAGCGGATAATTATACAGCTTATTTTTGATAATGGTGCCTGCAATATGTATGGCAATTAAGATTTTAGAGATTAGAATGAAACGATGAATAGACGACTTGTTATTCTTATCCTGTTTGCTGTGGTGCTTGTCTGGACATTTGTTCTTTTTCCATCGAAAATTGAACTGACCGATCGTACCAAGGTTCTACAGGGAGTATCTCTGGCTAAGCCATATAAGGCAGCAATCGCTGGTTACTGGCAGTCGAATGCTCAGTTTCCTGCCAAGGAAGACTGGGATCCCGGCAGTTTGGTCTCGGCTGAGAAGCTGGAAAAATCTTTGGTCGAGTCAATTATAGTTGGCGAGGAAACATCTGGTTCAATCAGTATTTATTTTACCAACAGCAGAGATCCGAAGATGCCTGCAGGCATTGAGGGAAAGAAAATTGTATTAACACCGTCCGCCCAGAATGGAGTGGTCTCATGGACATGTAAAGGTACACTAACGGAAGAATTATTACCCGTGCCTTGTCGATGAGCCATGCTCGCCATGATTACGGTTCGAGGTGCCATGCCCGCCATCATCACGGTACGCTAAAAAATGATTTATCTCCTTGAGCATTTTATCGGGATGAATGTAATCTATTAAAATCTGATGATATGCGTTGTTCTTTTCAAGCAATAACATGGGGAATGAGTTGCCACCCATTTGACGGACGAAATCAATCTCATGTTTAAGTAAGGCTCTTGTCTCATCGGAGTTTATATCTGTGCTAAATCTCTCAACATCAAGACCAATTTCATTTGCAAGTTCGAGTAAGGTATCAGTATTCGATGGGTTTCTGGCCTGTAAGTAATAAGCATGTTGGATGGCCTCGATCATAGGTACTTCATAGTGAGTATCCTGGCATTTCGCGGCAAGCACGGCTCGACAAGCGGGGTAGGTGCTGCGCCTGGGATGACATTTTTCCCAAAAATCGAAATTAAATTTTGTCTCCGGTACGCGAATTTGTATAGTACGCCAATGATTTTGAATCTGATGACGCAAATTATCCGGCATGGGATCGTCGGTATCTCTGGCAAGACCGCCGAGGAAATAGGTGAGATGAATATCACTGGGAAGGTCTACAATCACAGCATTCAGGGCAGGACGAAAGGCCCAGCACCAACTGCACATTGGGTCGTGAATATAATACATAATTGTTGTCATGGTCTTCCAGAATATTTGTATTAAAAGAAAAATATTTTATGGTGTGCCTATATGATTATAGTGAATCATTGTATCAGGCCATTGTAGCAAACTGACATGCCAATCTATTGCAAAATGGGCAAAGTTTATTGACTGTCACTATTAGCTGGAAATTGAAGTATTAATGATAATTAGAAAACTGATCATCTCTGTTATCTTATTTTTGTTGAGTCGATTTGTATCTGCTGATACATGTCCTTCTGTCAGGGATATTGGAAACAGGGATGTTCCAGAAAGATACGAATGGACCGTCAATTATGAATTAGCACTGGATGATCTACTTGCTGTCACAAAATTATATGCCGTCACAATCGAAAACCATGGGGCATTTGTCTCCTGTAAATATGAAAGTCCCAGAAGGGAAGTGAGACTGGATGGAATTTCGAAAACTAAAAAATGTTTGATTACAGTCGATACGGGGGATTGGTTCACCATGGATAACGGAAAAATCGTTTGCCAGGAAGACGATATTACGAAATGCCAATATAAATACGAGTGTTAATGCCCATCTTAGGATTATCTTGGCTCAGGTTTATTTTGGGGAGTTAATACAAGAGCTTGAGTGAAGTTTCTTGTTCAGCATAAAAGAGACCCGGAATGAATCTATGAAGGGGGAGGAGGGCTAGAGTCAGTTCCGGGTCCAGTTACAAGTCTCTGAGGAGGTAAATACTTCTCTTGTTAATAGTCTAGTAAATTTGCCCGGAATGGTGTGTGAAGCAGTCCACAGATATGGCCAGATTTTGGCTCATACTGTGATGAAGGTCACAGTTTCTAGATCAATATTCAAAATTATTTGATTATTGTTCAGATTGGCTACCCATTATCAGGCTCATGATTGACCAGCCAGATTCCGGAGTGATTGATTGTTCAGCCGTAAAAATATGCAATCTATTACGCAGATCAATCGCAAATAATGGGATTAATTGCTCTGTTCTATTC
The DNA here is from genome assembly GCA_964428145.1 of uncultured Enterobacteriaceae bacterium. Classification (GTDB taxonomy): domain Bacteria; phylum Pseudomonadota; class Gammaproteobacteria; order Eutrophobiales; family Eutrophobiaceae; genus SMWN01. Next base: position 1,082 of record CAYRXP010000048.1, on the reverse strand, counting down.
GCGATATACGCTTCATAGTCATATTCATCGCTGAGTTGTGTACTTTTGATTTCAGCACCTTGTCGCAGTAGCGATGCCATCTGACCATAAGTAATGTCTTCACCAAATAACCGATTTCCACGATGTCTTGTGGAGAGCGTGTGTTTTTCAGAAATAATCTGTTCTTTGTTTGTTTTTAACTGAAATATCTTTTGCACACCGAATTCTGATTTAAACCGTAGGCTGGCAAGTGAATTCTGGTTTGTATTGCCTGTCATTGCGAGCATCTTGCCAATGCCTGTTAGATCAAGGTTGCGATCAGCGTGTTCTGATGCAGGGTTACCAAAATAGGTATTCAGACCTTCCATTCTCGCCTGACTTATATTTTCCCAATTGCTATCAGTCAGGATGACCTTTAATCCGGATTCCTGTAATGCTTTGCCGATGATGCGGGCGACATTTCCTGAACCGACAATTAGTAATCCAGTCGGTGGTGGTTCCCTGACACCTAACCAATGTGCAATAGTTTTTGCTGTCACGCTTTGGATAATGACGGTGCCTATGATGATGAAAAAAGTAAGCGGAACAAGTAAGGATGCGCCTGGATAGCCTTCAGCTTCCAGACGAATTGCAAAAAGTGATGCGACGGCTGCGGCAACAATCCCCCGTGGGCCTATCCATGCAATTAACAGTTTTTCTTGGGGTTTTAAGTCTGAAGTAAATGAGGATACCCACACAGCTATAGGTCTTGCCAGTAAAATGATTGTCGCCAGTACCCCAAGTGCATGCCAACCGAGTTCTCTGAATTGATAAAACTCAATACGAGCTGCGAGAATAATGAATAAACCTGAAATTAGCAGAATACTTAAACTTTCCTTGAAATCCAGGATGTCATCTATGTCTGTATTTTTTAAATTTGCCAGAACCATCCCCATGACTGTGACTGATAATAATCCGGATTCGCGTGCCAGATAATCTGCCCCAGCATAAACGGCAAAAACAAGCGTAAGAGAAAGTACATTACGTAGATATTCAGGGATCAGATTTCGGCGGAGGATATGTCCAAGAAAAAATGCAGCGAGTGCCCCTAGCGTCGTTCCAAC
>CAYRXP010000047.1:0-10083 GCA_964428145.1 uncultured Enterobacteriaceae bacterium | reverse complement strand
AAACATCAAAGATAACTGTTTTCAATAGCAATTAAATGAGGTCGATATGAGCGAAAAAATTAATGACGCAGCTTTGAAGGCACTAAAGATTGCCTTTAGCTACATGCCCAAAGCAATAGAAGTGACCAAATATGAATATGGCGATCGCTACCAAAAAGTGCTTGAGCATATTGAAACAGTCAAAGAAACCTTACTCATCAACGATGTGGATCCCGAGGAAGTATATGGCGAGATAAATCCCGAAAATACACCTCATTCGACCTATTAATAAATTAGTAGTATTCGAGATCACTGTAGATGAAATTAAATTCGGTAGGCAATACAGCGGCGCTAAATGCTATGAAAACAATAAATACGTTGATACTCCTTGGTGTTGTCGCGATCGTCGCTTCTTGCGATTCTCCACAAAGCATGGCATCCGTGACACAAGAGTCTTCCGATCTCCCCAAAAACACGGTCCCCGTGACGTACGAGTGGATCCGAGATCTGATCACAGTGACCCAGAAGACGATGCTAGATGCAAGAAAACAACCTGGCAAGAACTACTTTATCGGATGGAAAAACGACGATGATGTGGTCACCGAAATCATCTTATTTAGAGATCATCCTCAACCTGAACCTGAAGTCATCGTGCAGGACTACGCCGGGTTAAAAAAAGCAATTCGTCAACTCCCCTCTGGATCTTTCGTCAGTTACACGTTTTCAGACTTCAGGAAAGACCTTTTGAATTACCAGCAGATCAAGGAACTGCACGACTTGTGTTCGAAGAATGGGATGCACTTCCTTCTTCACATGGGAGGATAAAGCATTTAACAACACCATGCACACAGACAAAAATTCCGTTGCGCTCCATTTTTGCCGGTGATAGCAAACGTTATGTTTAAAAAATGAAGAACGTTAAAGAAGGATTCCCACCCATTTCCGATGAATGGGCAACGATTTTAATCTTGGGCACAATGCCCGGTGAGGAGTCGTTGAGGAAAAATGAATACTACGCAAATTCACGAAACACTTTCTGGAAAATAATTGCGAGATTGTTAGAGTTTGATCATGATACAAGCTACGAAGAAAGAAAAAGAGCATTAACGAAAAATAAAATTGCGTTATGGGATGTCATGCAGGCTTGTAAAAGGCAAGGAAGTCTTGATTCGGCAATAGATGATAGAACGATTGTAGAAAATGACTTTGTGTCATTTTATCATAGTCATCCAAACATAAGACATGTGTATTTTAATGGTGCAAAGGCAGAAAAAGAATATTTCAAGAGAGTTCTACCAAGGTTAACTGATGAGGCAAAAGGAATCGAGTATTCAAGGTTCCCCTCAACAAGTCCAGCCATGGCAAAATTGTCGTTCGATGAAAAATTGTTGGAATGGACAAGTATTAAGAGAAAAACATAAGCAATCACTCAATTCGACGCGCAAAAGGCGCGCGCGTCTTAGCCGAGCCGTTATATGAATTTATAGACATCAATCACTATGATACTAAAAACTTTATTATTAATTTTAATATTGACTCTATCAAGTTTTGCACATTCCCAAGACTGGTATGCTATGGCAAGGCATGGAGAATGCTATGACTTAGCTGAATTTTCAAAAAATAGCAGCCTTATCATTGGTGCAAAGACACCTAGAGACATAGAAATAAAGCTCAATCAAGCTGGTGTTAAATATACTTTAAAGGCAATGATAGAAGGTCAAGACGGAATGCTGAACTTAACAGTTCCTAGTGAAGGGTGGGCAATGATGCTTGTGAAGAAAAAGTATTGTCAAGAGTTTGCAGAAAAGCCCGGATAATCGGGCTTTTCCATTTTTACTGAGTTAGCTCTTTCAGAACAAACCAGATATATTTCCATCATCATCAATATCAATACGTTCTGCTGCAGGAACCTTGGGTAAACCGGGCATGGTCATCATGTTGCCGGCAATCGCAACAATAAAGCCTGCGCCATTGGCTAAACGCACTTCAGTGATATGCACGTTGTGACCGGTGGGAGCACCAATGGTCGTTGGATCAGTTGAGAATGACATTTGCGTCTTAGCGATACAGATCGGGTATGAACCATATTCTTCATTCCAGTCATCCAGTTGTTGTTTAACTTTTGCGTCCGCTGAGACACTTGCTGCACCGTAGACCTTGGTTGAAATTGCTTCAATTTTTTCCCATAAAGAGTCGTTGTCTTCATAGGTAAATTTATGTGTGCCAGGATTATTATCAACAACATCAGCAACTACCGTGGCCAGTTCTTCAGCGCCGGCACCACCTTCTGCCCAATGTTTTGAAACCACGGCTTTAATACCGAGAGACTCACAGCGTTTTATTAGCATGTCGACCTCTGCATCGGTGTCTAAGGTGAAATGATTCAGACAGACAATACAGGGCAGGCCATATACATCGGTAATATTTTTGATATGGCGTTCCATATTAACCATGCCTTTGTCCAGGGCTTCAAGATTCTCATTGGTCAGCTTATCTTTAGTCACACCGCCGTGAAATTTCATTGCACGAATAGTGGCAACCAAGACAATCGCCGCCGGCTTGAGACCTGCCATACGCGTCTTGATATTGATAAATTTTTCAGCACCTAAATCAGCGCCAAAGCCACCTTCGGTAATGACATAATCGGCCAGCTTTAAACCGGTCTTGGTTGCTGTGACGGTATTACAACCATGAGCGATGTTGGCAAAGGGGCCGCCATGGATAATTGCAACATTGTTTTCCAGAGTTTGTACCAGATTGGGATTAATAGCATCTTTCAATAATGCGGCCATCGAGCCTTGTGCATTTAGATCTCTTGCGTATATTGGGGTCTTATTGTCTCGCTTATAGCCAATTACAATTCGACCTAAACGTTCTTTTAGATCGGCACGGTTGGTTGCCAAACAGAGAATCGCCATGATTTCTGAGGCGACAACGATATCGTAACCATCTTCACGTAAGTAACCATTGATGGGCCCACCCATGCCGACGGTGATCTTGCGTAGTGCACGGTCGTTCATATCAACGACACGCTTCCATTGTATACGGCGTGGATCGATTTCGAGTTCATTACCGTGATGAATATGGTTATCAATCATGGCCGATAGCAGGTTATGGGTTACACCAATGGCATGGAAGTCTCCGGTGAAATGAAGATTAATATCTTCCATTGGAATCACCTGAGAATAACCGCCGCCAGCAGCCCCGCCTTTTATACCAAAACAGGGGCCAAGTGAAGGTTCACGAAGGCACATAATGGCTTTTTTGCCAATGCGATTTAACGCATCACCCAAGCCTACTGTGGTTGTGGTTTTGCCTTCACCTGCGGGGGTTGGACTGACGGCTGTGACCAACACGAGCTTGCCATCCTCTCTGTCTTTTAGGCTTTCAATATAATTGAGGGATAATTTTGCCTTGTAATGACCATAGGGCTCCAAATGTTCACTGTCTATGCCATATTGGTCTTTGGCTAAATCAACAATACGTTTTTTATTCGCTTTTTGTGCGATTTCAATATCTGACATGCCGGTCTCTCCTTCAGCTAGTTACCGGTTGAAAATTTTTATTAAACACAATAAGTTACAAAAATTTTATGAAAATAATTTTTATAGTTGTTAGTAGTTGAGCCCACCGATGAACGGCATATTCTATCGGTTTAGTCGCCATTACACCATACTGCCTCAATCCATTGAGGCTGTATGGTGTAGAAGTGTTGTGAGCAAACATGCGGCCGGGAATAATCACTGAAATAGGCTGCTTCGAGATGGAGAAAAGTGTCCATATCTGATAGCATCGTCCGCGAATTATGGAACGAAAAACAGGCCCTATCGAACATACCGACGGTTCACTGCACAACAGGCGACTCGATAAGGATTCCTCCCCCCTCTATCCTAGCGTTAGTTATGGACTCTAAATAACATGACATACCCGCTAATATTCACGTTAGACGAATGACCAAATTCATTTTTGTCACGGGCGGCGTGGTCTCTTCATTGGGTAAGGGCATTGCCTCCGCATCATTAGGCGCTATTCTGGAGGCGCGCGGTCTGAACGTAACCTTGTTAAAACTGGATCCTTATATCAATGTTGATCCTGGGACCATGAGTCCCTTTCAACATGGTGAGGTGTATGTCACCGAGGATGGAGCGGAAACCGATCTTGATTTAGGTCATTACGAACGTTTTGTACGCACCACCATGAGCAAGAGAAATAACTATACGACGGGCCGGATCTATTTGAATGTGATTCAGAGAGAACGTCGAGGTGATTATCTTGGAGGGACAGTGCAAGTGATCCCGCATATCACCGATGAAATCAAGAAGTGCATTATAGAAGGTGCCGGTGATGCCCAGGTTGCAATGGTTGAGATCGGCGGTACTGTCGGTGATATTGAGTCACAGCCATTTCTGGAAGCCATTCGCCAACTTCGGGTTGAGTTGGGTACAGAGCAAACCTTATTTATGCATCTGACGTTGGTGCCTTATATTGCAGCCGTCGGTGAGATAAAAACCAAACCAACACAACATTCAGTGAAAGAATTACGCTCCATCGGTATCCAACCTGATGTGTTGTTATGCCGTACAGAAAAGCAACCATTACCGGACAATGAACGCAAAAAGGTTGCACTCTTCACCAATGTTGAGGAATCCGCGATTATCTCGGGAGTGGATGTCGATAATATATACAAGATACCAAGAGGTTTGCACGAACAGGGATTAGACGAGATCGTTGTGAGAAAATTAAAGCTTGATGTACCCGAGGCAGATCTCAGTGAATGGGATGCTGTCGTGGAAGCGATGGCCTCTCCACAGGGCGAAGTAAACATCGCAATGGTCGGAAAATATATTGATCTTGCCGATTCTTACAAGTCACTCACTGAAGCGCTTACCCATGCGGGTATTAATACCCGGACACGTATCAATATAAGCTACGTTGACTCTGAAGAACTTGAAACAATTGGCACGGGATGTTTGAGTAATATGGATGCGATCCTGGTACCCGGTGGGTTTGGTAACAGGGGCATAGACGGAAAGATTGCAGCCATTAAATATGCCAGAGAAAATCATATTCCCTATCTTGGTATTTGTCTGGGCATGCAGCTGGCGGTGATTGAATACGCACGACATCAACTAGAATTTCAGGATGCAAATAGCACAGAGTTCAAACGCGAGACAGAGCATCCTGTGATTGCCTTGATTACAGAGTGGATGGAGCATGACGGTACAATTAAGCAACGTCATGAGGGTACCGATCTGGGAGGAACCATGCGCCTGGGCGGTCAGCAGTGCCAGTTGCTTGAAGGGAGTCGAGTCAGGGAATTATATGGTCAGGATGTCATCACCGAACGTCATCGACATCGTTACGAATTTAATAATCGGTATAAAACACAACTGGAAGAGACCGGGATGGACTTTACCGGACTGTCGATGGATGGCCAATTGGTCGAAATTATTGAGTTGGCTGACCATCCCTGGTTTGTCGCATGTCAGTTTCATCCAGAATTCACATCAACCCCCAGAGATGGACATCCACTTTTTTCTGGTTTTGTTGCTGCTGCCTTGCGTTATCGTGAGGCTGAATTAGAGTCAGGCAGCAGTCAAGGAGCCAGGAATGCAGCTGTGTAATTTTGAAGTCGGGAGCGACAAGCCTTTCTTTCTGATAGCGGGTCCCTGTGTCGTAGAAAGTGAGCAAATGGCAATGGACACGGCAGCTTATTTGCAGGAATTAACCACTGAACTGAATATCCCTTTTATCTACAAGTCTTCCTATGACAAGGCAAACAGAAGTTCACACGAATCCTATCGGGGACCCGGCATAGAGAAAGGCCTGAAAATATTGGCCAAGGTCAAAGAAACCTTGAATGTTCCAGTCTTAACAGACGTACACGATGGTGCTCCTTTGAATGAAATTGCTGATGTCGTTGACGTTTTACAAACGCCGGCTTTTTTGTGTCGGCAAACTGACTTTATTCAGGATGTCGCCAGACAAGGCCTGCCAGTGAATATTAAAAAAGGTCAGTATTTGGCGCCATGGGACATGCAACATGTTGTGAATAAGGCGCGCGCAACGGGGAATGAACAGATAATGGTCTGTGAACGGGGCGCCAGTTTTGGCTACAACTATCTGGTTTCAGACATGCGCTCTCTGGTTGTGATGCAGGAAACAGGTTGCCCTGTTGTGTTTGATGCCACGCACTCGGTACAGATGCCTGGAGGGCTAGGAGCTCAGTCAGGCGGGCAACGGGAGTTTGTTGCGCCCCTGGCTCGTGCGGCGACTGCTGTAGGGATTGCGGGATTATTCATGGAAACGCATCCAGATCCAGAAAATGCCTTGAGTGATGGACCCAATTCATGGCCCCTGGATAAGATGCGAGCATTACTTGAAACATTAAAAAATATTGATGAACAAATAAAACTGGCCCCCGTAATGGGAGATACCAAATAAAAATTATAACGAGGTAAATATTTTGTCTGCCATAGCTAAAATTATTGCAAGAGAAGTCCTGGATTCACGGGGGAACCCAACGATTGAAGCAGAAGTCGTCACAAAATCTGGTGCAGTAGGCAGTGCCATGGTGCCGTCGGGCGCATCGACCGGAATCCGTGAAGCATTGGAACTGAAAGATGGCGATGAGAATCGCTATTTGGGCCGAGGTGTACTCAAGGCTGTAGAAAATATTGAAACAAAAATCAGTTCTGTTGTTGTGGGGATGGATGTGACGGATCAAGCGGGGATTGATCAGGCAATGATTGATCTGGATGGGTCACCGAATAAGGCAAATCTGGGTGCTAATGCCATACTGGCCGTTTCTATGGCAACGGCCCATGCGGCAGCAAATGAAAAAGGCATTCCTCTGTATGAGTATCTGGGTGGTGATGGACCTTTCGTAATGCCTGTGCCGATGATGAATATCATTAATGGGGGGGCACATGCTGATAACAGTGTTGATATTCAGGAGTTCATGATCATACCTGTCGGCGCACCCAGTATCAGAGAAGCTGTGAGGTATGGAACAGAAGTATTTCATACGCTTAAGTCCGTACTCTCGGCGAAAGGTTTGAGCACGACGGTGGGGGACGAAGGTGGTTTTGCTCCGAACTTGTCCTCTAATGAAGAAGCGATTGAGGTGATTCTTGAAGCAATAGACAGGGCAGGTTTCAAGGCAGGTGAAGATATTCTGCTGGGACTTGATGTCGCAAGTTCAGAATTTTATGCAGATGGAAAATATAATCTTGAGTCAGAGAACAAGGTGCTAAGTGCAGAAGAGTTCATTGATTTTCTTTCACCCTGGTTTGACAAATATCCAATCATTTCTTTGGAAGATGCTATGGCAGAGGATGACTGGGACGGTTGGCGGTTAATAAGCGATAGATTAGGCAAAGATGTACAGTTGGTCGGTGATGATCTGTTCGTGACAAATACAGAGATTCTCAAGGAAGGTATTGATAAGAATATTGCTAATTCAATTTTGATCAAGGTAAATCAGATAGGCTCGTTAACAGAAACAATTGCTGCGATTAATATGGCCAAAGAAGCAGGTTACACCGTCATTATTTCTCATCGTTCCGGAGAAACTGAAGATACAACCATTGCAGATCTAGCTGTCGCGACGTCGGCAGGCCAGATTAAAACAGGGTCGCTCTCACGTTCTGATCGTGTTGCGAAATATAATCGTTTGATGAAGATCGAAGATCAATTAGGTGATCTTGCCAGTTATCCGGGAAAGGATACTTTTTATAACCTGAAATAACCTAAGTATGAATTAACATCGAGGAGATACAATAGGCAACAATGAAATTCGTCACTGTCATGCTATTTACAATGTTGCTACTACTGCAGTACAGATTGTGGATTGGTAATGGCAGCTTGACGGAAGTGCATCATTTACAGCAGGAGAGAGAGTTAATCACTAATGAAAATGAATTATTGAAGGAACGCAATGATTCTCTGGCTGCTGAAGTTCTGGATTTGAAACAAGGCTTGGACGCGATTGAAGAACGTGCTCGTAGTGAAATGGGCATGATCAAGAAAGATGAGACGTTTTATCAGATAGTCGATAGAAAGAGCCTTGCCAGAAGCCATTCCAAACAAGGTGAATAATCAAAGCGTATGACAGCGGGTCTCCGTTATTGGGCAGTCATTCCTGCTGCGGGCGTTGGCACGCGCATGCAGGCGGATGTCCCCAAGCAATATTTAAGCATCAATCACAAGACAATACTTGAACACACCCTGGAACGTTTCTGTTCACACACAAAGATTGAAGGTGTTGTTGTCGCAATTTCAGGGAACGATGATGTTTGGAAAACTCTAGGTATTAGTTCGCACCCGAAGATTACTGTTGTTGAAGGTGGTGCTGAAAGGTGTCATTCGGTGTTGAACGGATTGCACGTGTTATCAGAACAAGCAAACAGCAGTGACTGGGTATTGGTACACGATGCAGTACGACCTTGTTTAAGAAAAGAAGATATTGATCGTTTGATTGATGCATTGGCTGGACACGAAGTTGGTGGTCTACTGGGCTTGCCCGTTCGGGATACGATGAAGCGTGCAGACATGTCATGCATAATTCAGGAAACAGTGGAGCGTGAAGGTCTGTGGCATGCACTGACACCACAAATGTTTCACTTGGATGTTCTGATTAATTCTTTGGAAAACGCTTTGTCTCAAGAGCGAGTGGTGACAGATGAAGCACAGGCGGTTGAATTGGGTGGTTTACGGCCCGTTCTGGTTGAAGGCCATCCTGAAAATATAAAAATCACACGAAATAATGATTTGGCACTTGCCGAATTATTTTTATCCCAGCAGGAGAGAACATAATGCGTATTGGACATGGTTATGATGCACACACCTTTGTAGATGACTGTCCGTTGATACTCGGCGGTGTGACAATACCTCATGAAAAAGGACTTTTAGCACATTCTGATGGTGATGCCGTCATTCATGCATTATGCGATGCTTTGCTCGGTGCAGCAGCTTTAGGTGATATTGGCAGTTATTTTCCAGATACTTCAGAAGAATTTGAGAGTATCGACAGCAGAATATTATTAAGGCATGTAAAAGCGTTAATTGATAAAAAAAATCTGAAGCTAGTAAATGCAGACATTACGATACTCGCACAAGCTCCAAAGATGTTGCCCCATATATTGGGGATGCGCGAAAATCTTTCACAAGATATAGATACGACTATCGACAATGTCAACATTAAAGCAACAACAACAGAAAAAATGGGCTTCATAGGGCGAGAAGAAGGACTCGCTGTTCATGCCGTTGTATTGCTGGAATAGTAGCGCGGTAGTCATTCCTAAGATAAATATCGTATCCACAAAATCTTATTTTTCATGAGCTTACCCCATATGGGGTATTTAGTTTATGAGCTTTTCCCTGTTAGACTGAAATCATGCAATTAGGAAATTGCTGTATTTTTATTTTTATAACGATCTTGAATTTCATTCGAGAAGGGGAAATATCATGAGTAATATTACATATAGTAAGAACGTTTCTATCGATAATTTTAATCAGATTAGTATCGAGATCGAACCAGAACAGGGAATCGTCTGGATGTATCTGAAGCCACATCCACGACCTTGTTTTAATTCCGATCTTATTGCTGAAGTACGTCACCTTCAGACCATGCTGGACTATTACAAAGGGAAGCTTCCATATCAGGGAGAGCTTGTTGCCATTAACTATCATGTGATGGATTCGCTCACGCCTGGAATTTTTAATTTTGGTGGTGATTTGGCAAGATTCTTTGAATTCATAAGTAACAGAGACGAAGAGGGTATGTACCGCTATGCGAAGTCATGCATTGATGGAATATACCCATTAATGACGAACTTTAATTTGCCAATTACCACCATGTCTCTTGTTAGAGGTGATGCCCTTGGTGGAGGATGTGAAGTGGCTTTGAGTAGCAGTATTGTTGTTGCAGAGCGAAGTGCCCAAATGGGGTTCCCAGAAATTCTGTTTAATATGTTCCCCGGGATGGGCGGCTATCAGTTATTAAGACGTAAACTGAATCCATCTCAAGCTGAGGAAATGCTATTAAATGGACGTGTATATTCTGCAGAAGAAATGTACGAAATGGGTATAGTAGATGTTCTT
>CAYRXP010000046.1:0-10148 GCA_964428145.1 uncultured Enterobacteriaceae bacterium | reverse complement strand
GTATTAAGCAGACATTCATTAATACAAGAATGCTGATCTTTGATTTATGAGTGAGGCGATGCGTGGACGACGGTCAGGATTTTTGTACCTCAAGGGCAGGTTTCGCGCTTCCTGACAAATCCTAAGTACCTGCATCCATGCAGGCAATGCCGCGAAAGATAGGTATCGGACAGCTATTCTTATCCCTTCAGTGGAAGAGTGCGTTATTATTATCTGATATGGCACAACCTACAGCAGAATATGATTTCTTGTACGACTCTCCCATAGGTCAACTGGGGTTGTGTATTGATAAGGAAAGCATCACCAGAGTTGTCTGGCTGGAGGAAAAAGTATCTGAGCCGTCTAAATTATCCCGAAAAAAACTAATCCCATCGAAATCAAACAACAGTCTCCAGAAGCAAGTGGTGATTGAAGCTCTGGATAATTACTTTAATTCAGGTTTGTTCGATACTGAAATTCCCCTGAGGCCACAGGGCACCCCATTTCAGCAAAAAGTTTGGCAGACCTTAAAAACGATTCCATTTGGGTCTGTTAGGACCTACGGTGATGTCGCAAAAGAATGTCATAGCAGTAGTCGTGCAGTGGGCCAAGCTTGTCGCAGAAATAACATTCCACTTTTTATTCCTTGTCATAGAGTCGTTGGCGCAAAAGGCCTCGGTGGTTTTATGGGCGGTTACCGGCATGTAGAACGAAAACGATGGTTGTTGCAGCATGAAGGTATCCTCTGAATCGATAAGCCCAACTTTGATGAATTCAAAGGATCATATTGATCGTTTTCTCGATGCACTCTGGATGGAACGAGGTGTCAGTGATAATACCCTGGCTGCTTACCGAAGTGATCTCCAAAAATACGCGCTTTGGCTGGATAAAAACAAATGTGAGATGGTCAATGCACAAGAGGGCCATTTAAGAAGCTATTTGTCTAGCATGAAAGGAAGAACGGCAAGAACGATGGCGCGGCATCTATCAAGTCTAAGGAGCTTGTATGGTTATTTTGTGCGCGAGGGGATAATGAAACATGACCCTAGTACGCGCATAGAGGCGCCAAAATTAGGAAGACAATTACCAAAATTCCTAACGGAAGTCGAAGTTGAGGCATTACTCAATGCACCTGATACAGGGACTTTACTTGGTTTGCGAGATAGAGCAATGTTGGAAATTCTTTATGCAACCGGTCTGCGTGTAACAGAATTAATCGGACTTCAATCTGGACAAGTTAATCTGCGACAGGGTGTTGTTCGTGTTTTGGGAAAAGGGAATAAGGAAAGGCTCGTGCCCCTGGGTGAAGAATCAATCGAATGGCTAGATCGTTACCTGCAAGATGCCAGGAGTGAGCTATTAAAAGAAAGTATCTGTGATACATTATTTCTAACAAGACGTGGTACGGTGATGTCACGACAGGCATTTTGGTATTTGATAAAACGTTATGCTGTTGTCGCAGGCATTAACAAAACGATCTCCCCACACATATTAAGGCATGCCTTTGCGACACACTTGTTAAATCATGGTGCTGATCTGAGAGTTGTTCAGATGCTTTTGGGCCATAGTGATATTTCGACTACACAGATATATACACATATTGCCCAAGAACGCCTTAAAAATCTCCATGCAGAACACCATCCAAGAGGTTAGTCAGAAGCTTGAACAGGAGGGAAGCTTAAAATTTATCCAGATCGTCAGGGATGACAGAAAAGATTTCTTCAAGTGTCGTCAGTCCCTCTGCAATTTTTTGTGCCCCACTGATTCGCAAACTACGCATACCTTGCTTCAAAGCGGTAGCTCGCAATGTAATGAGCTCCTTATTGTCTGACACCTTTTTTTGTAGTTCTGTATTCATGGTCAATATTTCGTAGATACCGATACGTCCAAGATAGCCCGTATGTTTACATTCATCACAACCCACTGCTTTAAAACAGCGATTTGGTACTTTCAATTTAGAAGGGGCTGTCAGTTTGCCCCATGCTGCTTTATCCAGAGTTGTTGCTTGTCTGCAGTGTGGGCAAAGTGTGCGCACCAGACGTTGTGCAAGAATTCCCAGTAATGATGCGTTAATCAGGAAGGGCTGAACACCAATATCAATGAGTCTTACGATAGCAGAAGGTGCATCATTCGTGTGTAAACTGGAGAGTACCAGGTGACCGGTCAGGGCAGCCTGGATAGCGACATCAGCTGTTTCAAAATCACGAATTTCGCCAATCATAATAATATCTGGATCCTGCCTTAATAAAGTGCGCACGCCCGTCGCAAAATCAACACCGATATTGGCTTGTACCTGCATCTGATTTAGCTGATCATCGATCATTTCGATGGGATCTTCGATGGTACAAATGTTGTAATCCGGGCGAGCTAATTGTTTTAAAGCTGAATAAAGCGTTGTGGTTTTTCCTGAGCCTGTTGGACCTGTGACCAAAATAATGCCGTGTGGATTTTGAGCCATGCTTTTCCAGCAATTAACATCGTGTTGGCTGAAGCCAAGATCTGAAAAGCTTTTGTACAACATTTCAGGATCGAAGATTCGTATCACCAGCTTTTCCCCAAATGCTGTCGGCATTGTCGAAAGTCTCATTTCGACTTCATCCCCCGTGGGCGTTTTGGTTTTTATTCGACCATCTTGTGGACGGCGCCTATCCGTTACATCCATACGTCCCAGAGATTTTAGTCGACTGGATATGGCACCCATCAGGATGATCGGGAACTCGTGAACCTGATGCAATACACCGTCTATACGGAAGCGGACTTTACCTTTTTCTCGGCGTGGTTCTAGATGAATATCACTTGCGCGTTGTTCAAATGCAAACTGTAATAGCCAGTCAACAATACTTACGATGTGTTGATCGTTCGCATCAGGTTCACCCATCTTGCCAACTTCAACAAGTTGTTCGAAATTATGTAATTTTGATCTACTTTCACCAGAGTTGATTAAGGCACCGAGTATGGAACGACTTATCCCATAAAACTCTATCAGATAGCGTTCGATATCATTTGGATTAACCAAAACGCGTTTGATTCTGAGATTGACAATACGTGAGAGCTCCGACTCCCATGAATCAAAAAATGGTTCACAGCTAGCAACAGTCAACTCCTTGGTGTTTATTTCCAGAGGCAGAATTTTAAGGTTTGCAGCGTAAGCCTGAGAAACAAGACTGGTTACTTTATTGACATCTATCTTCAAAGGATCAATTCGCACATAGGGTATTCTGGTTTTCTCTGCCAACCATTGAGTCAGTCTCTCAAGTGTTAGTGGATAGGATCGTTCACCATGACTCTTCCAACCCTCGTTGGAGATCGTAACAAGAGGGTGCGTTTGATCGTTGTCATCAGGTTTATGTGAATTTCTAAACTGTGCAAGTTGCTGTTCGATAATGAGATCATCTTGAAGCAACTGTTTCAGAACATAGTCCAACGTCAGTTTTTCATTACCTGAGGATATAATTTCTTGTTTTTGCATCGATTAATTCTGCAGTGAGCTGTTCAGATGACTTTAGCACCCATTGTATGAATATGGAATTATGGTCTATCGGGAACAGCCCCATAGGGAACAGACAGGGAATTGCTGTGTCTGATACCATAGCGCGCACGGTTTTGGATGATGAACTAGAATTTGACCTGGCAAACCTGATTTAGCCGAATAATGGAGCATTTGATGAGAGTTGTTACTTTGTTACTGAATATGACCCTGGCATTGTCTGCATTCAATGTCGAGGCAGAGGAACAGGTTGAAGAGCGCCTGACAAAAAGTCTGCAGCAGGTATTTCCGGACATGGAAATCACCCGCGTACATTCAACACCGATTGAAAATATATATGAGGTAATGATAGGCCCGGACGTTGTCTATATGACAGGTGATGCCCGTTTTGTCCTGCAAGGGGATTTAATTGACTTGAAGGAAAGACGTAATCTCAGTGAAGATTTGCGTTCGAAATTCAGAGCAGATTCATTAAAAAATATACCGGAAAGTGAGTATATTGAATTTGCCTCTAAGGATAGCAAAGACATCATTTACGTGTTTACGGATATCGATTGTAGTTATTGTAGAAAGTTACACAGAGATGTTCCTGAACTTAATGACAATGAGATAACTGTCCGCTACCTGGCATACCCACGGGGGGGGACAAGCTCTCCTTCATATCAAGACATGGTGGATGTTTGGTGTAGCGAGGATCGCCCTCAAGCACTGACAGACGCAAAAA
Source organism: uncultured Enterobacteriaceae bacterium (assembly GCA_964428145.1). Taxonomy (GTDB): domain Bacteria; phylum Pseudomonadota; class Gammaproteobacteria; order Eutrophobiales; family Eutrophobiaceae; genus SMWN01. The sequence goes on along the minus strand of CAYRXP010000046.1, from coordinate 5,958 downwards.
ATGGTATGCCAGCCATAGTCAGAACCAGAGCCAATTGTAAGAGTCCTGTTGCTAAGCAGCACGCCCTGGGTCAAACAATGGGTGTGAGAGGCACACCGGCGATGTTTTTTGAAAGTGGCCGGGCATTATCAGGCTATGTGCCTCCTGATGAGTTACTCAGAGAGCTAGGGAGATGAATGACTGTCATCTGGTCGAGTAAACCCGCTCAGCGTAGTGATCATTGCAGTTGTTATTGAACCTTCATCGTCTGTGGTCTCAACCTTAACAGGTAGAAAATGAAGTTCGTTCGCGCACCAGAGGATTAAGTTCTCTTTCTTGCCAGGTTTATGTCGGATAATTTTCACGGTATTCAATTTTCCAATTGGCGTTTCTAAAAATTCTTCACCGAGATATTCGAAACTGTAAGTTTTAATCTTTGTTCCGTCTACAACAGTATAGGAAGCCGGACGATGACCCATTTCAAGATTGCGCATAATATCAAGTTGGTAGAGGAGTTTATCGGTCATCCCTGATTTTAGTTCCAGAGTTGATTGTTTCCCATTGACAACGGAGTTCAGCTGATGGTTTTCCCAGTCAAAAATAGTTTTTTTGTGACTTTCTTTCTTTTTCTTGATGCGATAATAGCTGTAATCCATGGGTTGTAGTCGCTGGTCTCGCAGACGCCAGTGTGATTCTTCCAGAATATGGAGTTTATAAAAGATGGATACCAGTCCTGTTGAATTTGTTTCTGAACGATAAATATATTCGCCATTATCAAGTCGAATTAATCTGCGCCGCATATTTGCTACTTCTATACCTTTTTTGAATATCGTATAAGACGCTTCAAAAGGCGGTGGTAGGTTCTCATCTGCGCGCAACTGTGAAGCACAGGCCAGTAAAATTATCAGAAATATTTGTATTAGTTTTTTCATAGTAATCAGTTGCATTGGAGTACTAAGACAAGCATTCGATGGTAATATTCGTCCCCAGATGAAAGATTAGTGAGACTTTATAACGGTAAATGGTTATCAACAACAAATGAAGCAGATATTTACACCAGATAACAAAGCCAGGGTGCTCATTGCTGGAGATGTCATTCTGGACAGGTATCTCTATGGTGAAACGACACGAATATCACCCGAAGCGCCGGTTCCTGTGGTTCATGTGAAAGAAACTGAGGAGCGCCCGGGTGGGGCAGGTAATGTTGCGCTGAATATTTCAAAATTAGGGGTGCAATCATGTCTAGTGGGTGTCACCGGGAAAGATGACTCAGCTGATAGATTGGAAGCATGCCTGTCCGATGAGGGTGTTGAATGTCAATTCATTCGTCAAGACGGCTTTCCCACAGTGACGAAATTAAGAGTCTTGAGTCAGCATCAACAATTGATTCGGCTGGACTATGAGTCAAATACGTCTCAAATTGATGCAGGAAAAATTAGCGAATTATTTGTTCAGCAATTAAAAGAAACAAAAGTCGTCGTCCTGTCAGATTATGCTAAAGGAAGTTTGTTGGGGATAGAAAAACTTATTCAGCACGCAAGAGATCATGGATGTACCGTCCTGATTGATCCAAAAGGCACTGATTTTACACGGTATCAGGGAGCGAGTGTTTTAACGCCAAATCTTAAAGAGTTTGAGACTATTGTTGATGGATGTGATGGCGTTGATGAAATTGTTTCGAAGGGTAAAGCTTTATGCGAGACACTCAGCCTGGAAGCATTGTTGATTACAAGAGGTAAGGATGGGATGACATTGATTCGTCCGGCTGAGTCGGCCGTCCATTTTCCCTCTCGTGCACTGGATGTTTTTGATGTGACTGGCGCCGGCGATACAGTCATCGCGACATTGGCCGCTGCGATCGCGTCGGGTCATGACATGGTTCATGCAACTGCTTTGGCTAATGAGGCTGCGGGTCTTGTTGTTGCAAAACTCGGGACAGCTTATGTGACAGTGGATGAATTAAATCATGCTGTCATGGAACATCATGTTAAAAATAAAGGCATATTGGATAATGTTCGCTTAATGAGCGTGGTCAATGAAATTAAAAAACAGGGTGAAACGCTGGTTATGACGAATGGGTGTTTTGATATTCTGCACGCAGGACATGTGCAATATTTACAGCAGGCAAAACAGTTGGGGGACTACTTGTTGGTTGCCGTGAATGACGATGCTTCTGTATCCCGGATGAAAGGCAATGATCGCCCCGTTAATAAATTAGAGGATCGCATGCTTGTATTAGATGCACTTGAATCAGTGGATTGGGTCATTTCTTTCACTGACGATACCCCGGAAGATCTGATAAATAAGGTTTTGCCAGATATTCTGGTGAAAGGTGGAGATTATCAGGTGGGTGAAATCGCAGGTGCTGACTCAGTAATAAAAAATAAGGGTGAAGTTCGAATACTCCCCTTACTGAAAGGTTGTTCTACCAGCCACATTATTGAGAGTGTCAGGACTGGAGAGAAATAAAACCGATGATCATTGTTACTGGGGGTGCAGGTTTTATAGGAAGCAATCTTGTCATTGCTTTAAATAATAAAGGCAAGACAGACATATTACTTGTGGATGATCTGACGGATGGGGTCAAGTTCAGAAATTTAGTTGATTGTCAGGTGATGGATTATCTTGACAAAGATGATTTTCTACAATTTGTAAAGCAGGAAAAGAATTTTGGGGAGAAGATTGAAGCGGTTTTTCATCAAGGTGCCTGTTCTACGACCACCGAATGGGATGGCCGTTATATGATGGAAAATAATTACACATATTCAAAGGAATTGCTGCATTACTGTTTGAAACTCAGGATCCCTTTTATTTATGCTTCCAGTGCCGCGGTTTATGGTAACGGTAAGAAATTCAAGGAAACGAAGGAAAACGAAACACCAGTGAACGTTTATGGCTACTCAAAATATTTATTTGATGAATACGTCAGGCGAATTAAAATCAATCCCGAAAGTCAGGTGCCAAAAAGTCAGGTGATTGGATTGCGTTACTTCAATGTCTATGGGCCACGGGAGCAGCATAAAGGATCAATGGCCAGCGTTGCCTGGCATTTAAACCAGCAGATCAAAACGACAGGCAAGGTCAGATTATTTGAAGGCAGCGATGGGTACGCAAATGGTGAGCAGCGCCGTGATTTTATCCACGTTGATGATGTTGTGAATGTTAATCTCTGGATGTTGGAAAGTGGATGTTGTGGCATTGTCAATGTGGGGACGGGCGTGAGCCGACCATTTAACGATGTTGCCAAAGCGATTATTGCCTGGCATGACAAGGGGGAAATTGAGTACATTGAATTTCCAGAACATCTGCAAGGCAGTTATCAAAGTTACACAGAAGCAGACATAAATTCGTTGAGGGAAATGGGTTACAAAAATGATTTTTTATCTGTTGAAGATGGTGTGAAACGATATCTCGATATTCTAAATACATAAATACAACGAGACATTCAACTTAGAATTACTCCGAGATCAACCCATTGAGAATAGCCTATTCTATTGTCCTCTATTTGCTAGCTCCTCTGGTCGTATTCCGATTATTCTGGCTTGGCTCCCGGAATCCTGATTACAGGAGTCGTTGGACAGAGCGATTTGGTTTTCCGGATAAAATCATATCTCACGACAAGATGATCTGGCTGCATGCAGTTTCTGTTGGGGAAGTACAGGCAGCGAGGCCACTGGTGAATGCTTTGCTGGAAGAGTATCCGGATTTCAGGATTTTAATTACCACCATGACGCCGACGGGTGCTGATAGCGTTAGACAATATTTTGCAGATACTGTTGAACACTTTTATCTTCCTTATGATTTGCCGATGTCCGTCAAACGTTTTCTGTCCATTATTGACCCGATTATATTAATCGTAATGGAAACGGAATTGTGGCCAAATTTGTTTCACTATTGTCAGGAAAATAATGTCCCTGTCGTTGTGGTCAATGCACGCATGTCTGAAAGATCTGCTAAATCTTACCGACGCCTGTCATCATTAACACGGTCAACGCTTAAAAATATTTCGTTAATTATAGCTCAGGGACAAAAGGATGCGGAAAGATTGATAGCCCTCGGTGCGGACAGAGAGAAAGTTAAAGTTACCGGAAATTTGAAATTTGATATAAATTTTCCTCATAGTGTTTCCGAACAAGCACAAGCAATAAGAAGATATCTTTCAGTGAACAGACCCGTCTGGATAGCAGCCAGTACCCATGAAGGTGAAGAGAGAATAATACTGGATAGTTTCGCTAAAATTCTAGAAAAACAATCGCGGTGTTTACTTGTGATAGTACCGAGACATCCTGAGCGCTCACCAGGTATCAAGACATTATGCAATAGACGAAATCTTAAAGTGCTGTGTAAAACCGAAAACGCGGTGTGTGATGAAAGTATACAGGTTTTCATCCTTGATACGCTGGGTGAATTACCAATGTATTATGCAGCAGCTGATGTCGCATTTGTCGGGGGTAGTTTTACGGAAATCGGTGGTCATAATATGTTAGAGCCAGCTAGCCTGGGGGTGCCAGTGATTATGGGTCCGCATGTTTTTAATTTTCAGGAAATCAGCCAACTATTGCTAGACGAAAGAGCTGCATGGAAAGTTTCCTGTGCAAATGAACTATCCAGTAGGGTTTGTGGTCTACTGGACGATGCGAATTTAAGGCATAATACTGGTGAACGAGGCAGGAATATCGTTTTGAAAAACCGTGGAAATGTTGAAAATGTGATGAAATTACTACGGGATTTTTTCCAGACTTCTGTGGCTTAGAGTACATCAGGATTCTAACTTGGTATAATGTCCGAAATTCCTTAGGTGATCAGTCTGTATAGGATAATTTTCGGATATAAATAATGTAAAATTTGGAGATATGAGAAATGCGTTTAATTAAAGTTGTTCCCTTTATACTACTGTTGGGTTTTTCATCGGTGGTTAGTGCTAATGATTTTCCGACACGTGACCGGGTTGAGTATGTGCTTTTTTGCCTTCAGGATCTTGGTAGAAACTCCATGGACGATTTACAAACATGTTCATGCCGGGTCGACTCAGTCGCATCAGCCATGTCGTTTGAATCATATGGTTGGGCAGTCACCTATGACCGTAATAAAAGGATGACAGGTGAAAAGGGCAGCGTCTTCAGGGATAACAAGGCCGGCAAAAGATTATCGAAACAACTGGCGGCGGCTAATGAGGCAGCTAATGGCCATTGCAAACAGGTTGTGCAGATTGTGGCGCCGACAGACCTGACAGGGGATAAAAGATACAAAAGGTACGATGAGGAGCAAAAGTTACAATAAAATTAATAGAGGGACCCTCAAGTAAGTTGGAGCGTAATGTAGTCAAGGCATAAGCATTAACAATAAAAAAGGGTGGCAAAGCCACCCTTTTTTGCGAGGTCCACGGTTTATGAAATTATATGGAATTCATAACGTGACTGCATGTGTTGCTTCAAATTTATTATTCTTGGTATCAACAGCCTCAACGACCATGTCAGCTTCTTTTTCTGGTTTGAAAAAGAAACGAAAACTTGGATCCTGACTGACAGCAAACGTCAGAATTGCTTTCATCACCAGTTTACCATCATAGCTTATCTTAAGTTCTTTAATAAAATGAGGGGGTGGTTTAACGCCGGTTCTCACGCTTGCCCCAAGGCCCGTTATATTTGGGTGACTAATTTTAAGCTGCATCAAATTAGCATCTCCTAAGGCAACATCACCAATCATATTTATTTTCATTTTGCCCATACGCTTCAGTGATTCTTCTACACTTGCACCAAGGGGTTCAGAACAACCACCAAGCGAACGGATGAAAGATTTACTCATCAGTAAATCACCGTTGTTCATTTCAGTCACGACACGAAAATAGGTATTATCATCAACCCTGATACGCATGGCCAAATCTGCCTTGCCACTTTCCGGGGTAAATTCAAATATACCGACCAGTGGCAGCGGATTTTTATCCAGATATATATATAGCTTTTTAATATAGCGTTCTGC
>CAYRXP010000045.1:0-10183 GCA_964428145.1 uncultured Enterobacteriaceae bacterium | reverse complement strand
GTATAAGTGTTCCATATTCGTTGATTGATGTCACCCAGACTTGGTAGGTATTTGCACGGAACTTAAAGTAGCGATAGAGTCTACGTTAAATAATGACAACTCACACAGGATTGAGGCTGGTTTTGATGTTAAAGAGGAGGAAACATATTTAAAGTGATTTATAGAGATGCCCCCAATAAATTTTCGATCATTATCTTCTTTCTATTCTGTTTAAGTAATGCAAATGCAGAGGTTTACAAATGGATCGATGAAAATGGAAAAGTAGTCTATGGCGATAAGCCAGCATCAAGTGATGCCGAGCAAATAAAAATAAAAAAAACCCCTGTACAGGATCCATTAGTACAGGAACGATATGAAAAGCAAAATAAGTTATTGGAGATAATGAAACAGGAGCGTGACGAAAAAAATGCATTGATAAAAGAAGAAAAGGAAAGGAAAGATGAGCAAAAGAGATTGTGCGCGAATGCAAGACAAGAACTAAAAAAAAACAAAGAGGCCAGCTTTCTGTACGAAGATACGGACGATCCGAATAATCCAAGAATTTGGACTGACGAAGAACGTAAGGCTGAAGAAAAGAAGTATGAAGATTATATAAAAAAGAATTGTTAGCGATTTACTCAGTTAGTTAATGATTTCTTCTGAAAATCGTTGGCGAATAAAAAAGGCAGTTAGAACCGCCATTTTTAGTCTATTGACACCTCACTGTCATGCTACTTTCACTGGGATTTCCGCTAGCTTACTTGCTGCCTTGGAAGCCGCTTCCTGATAATCAGATACCTTGTCGAAATTCAGGTAACGATAGATATCATCGGCCATGGGGTCGATTTTCTCGGCAAACTCCATGTATTCTTCATAGGTAGGAATTTTGCCGAGGATTGAAACCACGGCAGCAATCTCTGCTGAAGATAAATAAACGTAGGCGCCATCACCCAGACGATTCGGGAAGTTTCGAGTGGAAGTTGATACCACCGTTGAACCCGCTTCAACACGGGCCTGATTACCCATACATAAAGAACAACCAGGTATTTCAGTTCTGGCGCCTGCGGCGCTATAGATATCGTAATATCCTTCGTCCATCAGTTGTTTTTCATCCATCTTGGTCGGGGGTACTACCCATAACCGGGTAGGTATTTTTTCACCGTACTGTTCGAGTAATTTACCTGCGGCACGGAAGTGACCAATGTTGGTCATGCAGGAGCCAAGGAAGACCTCATCAATTTTTGTCCCGGCAACTTCAGCCAATGTCTTCACATCATCCGGATCGTTGGGGCATGCAAGAATCGGTTCTTTAATCTCCGAAATGTCAATTTCGATGACTTCAGCATATTCAGCATCTTTATCCGCTTCCATCAATTGCGGGTTCTTGATCCATTCTTCCATGGCTAGCGCACGGCGTTCCAGTGTACGGGGATCTCCGTAATCATTGGTAATCATCCAGCGCAACATGGTGATATTGGAATTGAGATACTCAGTGATGGGTTCTTTATTCAGTTTGATGGTACATCCTGCTGCAGAGCGTTCGGCAGATGCATCAGACAGTTCGAACGCCTGCTCAATTTTCAGATCTGGTAGACCTTCGATCTCCAGAATACGGCCAGAGAAGGCATTGACCTTACCCTCTTTCTCAACAGTAAGCAGCCCCATTTCTATGGCTTTAAATGGGATCGCATTGACCAGATCACGTAAGGTAATGCCAGGCTGAAATTCACCCTTGAATCGTACCAAAATAGATTCAGGCATATCTAGTGGCATGACGCCAGTTGCAGCAGCAAAGGCCACCAGGCCTGAGCCGGCTGGGAATGAGATACCAATCGGAAAACGGGTATGTGAATCACCCCCGGTGCCCACCGTGTCAGGTAACAACATACGGTTTAGCCAAGAGTGAATAATTCCATCGCCCGGGCGCAGGGAAACACCGCCACGTGTCATCATGAAATCAGGCAGGGTGTGATGTGTTATTTTATCAATGGGCTTTGGATAGGCCGCTGTATGACAGAAAGACTGCAAGATTAGATCAGCGGAGAAGCCAAGACAGGCAAGATCTTTTAGCTCATCGCGTGTCATGGGTCCGGTGGTGTCCTGTGAACCCACCGTCGTCATTTTAGGTTCGCAATAGGTGCCAGGACGAATACCTGCCACACCACAGGCCTTACCGACCATTTTCTGGGCCAGTGTAAAACCTTTCCCTGACTCATTGACGGGGACGGGTTTGCGGAATAAATCTGTTTTGCCCATTGATAGCGCTTCACGTGCACGCGACGTTAAACCACGTCCGATGATCAGTGGAATACGACCCCCTGCCTGGGCTTCATCCAGTAAAATATCAGTCTTTAGTGAAAACTCGCAGAGCGTTGCACCTGTTTCGTTGTTTTTAATAATGCCTTCATAGGGATAGATATCAATTACATCACCCATATTCATTTTTGTGACATCACACTCTATGGGTAGCGCACCTGAATCTTCCATGGTGTTAAAAAATATTGGAGCAATCTTACTTCCGAGACAATAGCCACCACCGCGTTTGTTTGGAATGAAGGGAATATCATTACCCATATGCCATAAGACGGAGTTGGTCGCCGATTTACGTGAGGAGCCAGTGCCAACAACATCTCCGACGTAGGCAAGCGGATGACCTTTTTCCTTGAGTGTTTCTATCTGTTTAATTGGACCAATTTTTCCTGCTTCATCTGGTTCAATACCTTCACGTTCCATCTTCAGCATGGCTTGTGCGTGTAGCGGGATGTCAGGACGTGACCACGCATCAGGTGCAGGAGAAAGGTCGTCGGTATTGGTTTCGCCTGTCACCTTAAATACTGTCACGGTTATCTTTTTAGCCAATTCAGGCTTACTGGTAAACCATTCGCCATTTGCCCAGGAGTCCATTACCTGTTTGGCATAGGCATTCTCCGCGTCCATTTTTTCCTTAACATCATGAAACGCATCAAACATCAGCAAGGTATGAGACAGCCCTTTGACTGCAGCAGGTGCAAGTGCTTCATTATCCAGGGCATCAATCATCGGGGCAATGTTGTAACCACCCAGCATGGTGCCCAATAATTCGACCGCTTTTATGCTGTCAATCAGTGGAGATTTTGCTTCACCTTTACTGATGGCAGCGAGGAATCCTGCTTTGACGTAGGCAGCCTGGTCGACACCTGCCGGGACGCGATTGGTAATGAGGTCCATGATAAAATCTTCTTCTCCAGCCGGAGGATTCTTTAACAGTTCGACTAAGGCGGCTGTTTGTTCCTCATCAAGCGGCTGTGGTACTACGCCTTGTGCAGCCCTTTCCTCTACATGTTTGCGATACGCTTTAAGCACGATTCCTATCTCCTACCTTTATTGATGTAATTATTTTCGATTCTTTGGCCACAGATCTGGTTTTTGTACGTGACCCCATGTCTTGAGAGGTGAGCCGAAAATTATACAAGAAACGGTGTTACTGCGCTGCAGAATATACAGATTAAGGAATTAGACGACAAAATAGGCAATTATAATGAATAATAAGAACAATTATAGACATTTAATAACATTTAAAAGCAATTAATATCATTTAGAAACTTTTAACTGGTGTTGTCTATAATTCCTCCTCCCAGGCATGTATCTGCATCATAAAAGACGACAAATTGACCGGGAGTGACTGCACGCTGGGCATTTTCAAAAATAACTGAACAGCTATGATTTTCAATATGTTCTATCGTACAAGCCTGATCAGCCTGTCGGTAACGTGTTTTGGCAACGCAGCTGAAGGGTGTTTCGGGGGGATAACCACTGATCCAGTTAAGATCTGTGGCGGTTAATTTTTGACTGTATAGCAAAGCGTGGTCATGCCCCTGTACGACGTAAAGAATATTGTTCCCAATATCTTTCCTATAGATATACCAGGGTGCTTCACTTGTCCCCTGAACACCGCCGATACCGAGTCCCTGACGCTGCCCCAGTGTGTAATAGAAGACACCATTATGCTGTCCGACTACCGCACCGTCAGCAGTCTGTATTTCACCGCTTTGTTCGGGAATATAGCGGCTCAAGAATTCCCTGAAAGGACGTTCACCGACAAAACAGATACCGGTACTGTCTTTTTTATCGTGTGTTTGAAAACCTGCTTTTTTGGCAAGTTCACGTACAGCATATTTTTCAAGTTCACCAACAGGGAACAGAGAAAGACTCAATTGATCCTGAGTCAGTCGACATAAAAAGTAACTTTGATCTTTATTACTGTCCAGAGCTTTTCTTAATTGAAAGTGACCATTTACTTTTTTGATACGAGCATAATGCCCCGTTGCAATCTTTTTAGCGCCTAAATCTGTGGCATGCGACAGGAATGCACTAAATTTGATTTCCTGATTGCATAGGACATCTGGATTAGGAGTCCGCCCGTTCTTATACTCCTCGAGGAAATTACTGAAAACTCTTTTCCAGTAGTCATCGGCCAGATCGACAGTGTTAATAGGGATTCCAAGCTGTTCACAGATCTGCATTGCATCCTCAACATCAGTTTCCCACATGCATTCACCACCTGGGAACTGTTCTTCCCAGTTTTTCATGAACAGCCCTTCTACGTCATAGCCTTGTTCCTTCAGGAGCAAGGCGCTGACTGAAGAATCAACGCCACCGGATAAGCCAACAATAATTTTTTCTCCAGACATGGTCTTTTTAGGAGACAATTTCTTCATCAGATATAAAATGGTTTAGTAGTTCTAGGGAATAGCTTTTCCCTGAAAGATAGTCGTTAATACACTGTGGCACCATTGGACTACGCATTCTGTCCATATTTTGTTTAATTTTTTCCTGGCTAAACCATACGATTTGAATAATGCCATCATCGAGCGCTTGTTCAGGGTGATATTTTTCGCACGCCCCGGAGAAACAGAATCGCAGGTAGGTAATGTCACTGTGCTGATTCGGGTACATATAGATGCCCACAATGGATTGGGGAATAAATTCCCAGGCAGTTTCTTCCAGTACCTCTCTTTTTATGGCTTCGATGAGCGTTTCATCCTTTTCCAGATGACCAGCGGGTTGATTAAACACGATGCGATCATCTACATTTTCTTCAACCAGAAGAAATTTCTGGTCGCGTTCCACAATCGCAGCGACGGTGACATTTGGCTTCCAACACATGTTAAATGAAACTCCTGAAGTTTGTTAATGGAGCAATCGCGTATAATACAGTTATAATCCCACCTACTAAAGTTGAAGTGTTTACGAAATGGATAATAGAAATAAACATGCCATCAGTCTGGGTTTGTCCCTTATTGGATTATGGCTATTACTCTCGGGTCACTATACGCTACTGCTGATATCATTCGGTTTGCTATCTGTGATGCTGGTGGTAGTGATTGCATTACGCATGGATGTTGTCGATCATGAAGGTCACCCATTACACCTGAATTTTAAAGCATTGCTTACCTATTGGGCCTGGTTGCTGAAGGAAATTTTCGTTTCCAATATTTATGTTTGCCGTCTGATACTGAATCCTGCAATGCCGATCAGTCCAACGGTTATCGCCTTGCGTAGTAGTCAGTCAACAGACCTTGCACGGGTGATATTTGCCAATTCGATCACGCTTACCCCTGGGACAGTGACTATTGATGTTGACGGTGATATCACCGAGGTTCACGCGCTGACAGAAGAGTTAGCAGGATCGTTATTGGAGGGTTCTATGGATAGTAAAGTGACGGCACTCGAGAGCAGGTCAGGAGGGTAGATAATGTTTGCTGTGACTACAATCGCCATATTGATCGCTATGTTTCTTGCCCTGGTCAGAGCCATGTTGGGGCCAACTCTGTATGATCGAATACTGGCGGTAAATACATTTGGAACAATTACTGTTTTATTTATTGGGATATTCGGGTTTTTGACCGAACGACCCGAGTTTCTTGACATTGCTTTGGTGTATGCACTCATCAACTTTATTGTGACTATAGCAGTACTTAAGTTTTTTGAGTATGGCGATTTGGGCAGAGGATCTTTTGATCAGCAGGACAGTGAACTATGAATACCATGATCGATTTGCTTAGCTGGGTTAGTCTGGTAGCGGGTGGTGTTTTTCTTATTATTGGAACCATTGGTTTGATCCGACTTCCTGATTTTTTTACACGGCTACATGCAGCCAGTGTTGTCGATACGCTTGGATGTATTCTGATTATGATGGGTCTTATGCTGCAGGCTGGTCTAAGCCTTGTTACTGTTAAATTAATCTTAATTATGATATTTATTTTGCTTACTTCACCCACAGCAGCACATGCTCTGGCCAAGGCTGCGCTTCATGGTGAAGTGAAACCCTTATTACATCATTCAGGAGAATAGTCATCGAATTACTGGTCGATATTGTATTACTCACTTTTCTGGTGATATTAGGGATTTCCATTATTCGTTTGAGCAGTTTATTTGCTGCAGTCATGTTGACTGGAATATTTAGTTTAGTGGCCGCTGGCCTGTATGTGAGCATGGATGCAGTTGATGTCGCTTTTACAGAGGCTGCTGTCGGTGGAGGGATAGCAACCATGCTGTTTCTGAGTACCATTGCGCTGACGACAAGTCAGGAAAAAACAGGAGGAAACACCTCGTTTCCCGCATTTTTTGTTGTCGTGCTGACGGGTATTGTTTTGATGTATGGTGTTTCAGATATTCCTAAATTTGGTGATAGTCAGGCGCCTGCACATCAGTATTTATCTGATCGTTATATCTATCAATCACCTCAGGAGACAGGCATCCCAAACATGGTCACATCGGTTCTGGCCAGTTATCGAGGTTATGACACGATGGGAGAAGTCGCCGTTATTTTCACGGCGGGGATGGCGGTATTGATGTTATTGGGTCGCGGACTCAGAAGTAATGCCAGGCGAAGTAGTGCCGAGGGAAATAGTGGCAAGGGAAATAGTCCAGGTCAACGAGAAAAGGTGATACCATAAATGGAACATCATCTGGTGTTAAGGGTTGTAGCAAAATTATTGATTCCCATGATTTTGATCTTTGCACTGTATGTTCAATTTCATGGGGACTATGGGCCAGGAGGTGGATTCCAGGCTGGGGTGATCTTTGCATCCGCATTTATTTTATACAGCCTTATCTTCGGGATTGAGAATGCCCGAAGTGTCATTTCATTTAATCTTTTACGTATTGTATCTGCGCTCGGTTTATTGCTTTATATTGGTGTAGGAATTTCGGCACTGATATATGGTGGCAATTTCCTTGATTATAATGTGTTGGCTTCGAATCCTTTGAGTGGTCAGCACATGGGTATTCTGCTTATTGAACTTGGGGTAGGTATGACTGTTGCTGCTGTGATGATGATGACATTTTTTGTTTTTTCTCGCCCTTGAATAACTCTTATACCCAAACTACCTGAATCCTGCATTTCCAGGTAGTTTGGGTATAAATATTAACAATAAGGACTAACCATTATTATTTTCAACTTTGATTCGTTTTATTTTTGTCACCTGTGGATCATCCCATGCACCGGTGATGGTATATTGTTTACGTAACAAGGTGTCAATTTTCCCCGGTAAAGAGTGAAATATTTCACTGGCTAGAAATATAACTGCACCAACGCCAATACCAATAGGTCCAAATAAAGCACTGGCCACAGGCAAGCTGTCTGACACCTTTGGTGTAATTGTAGCTATTTGGTCATAGTCATGATCAGCAAGACCAGTCCTGCCTGAAATATTGATGTTTACTGATGGTCCTGACATGGTCAGATTATTGGTGTAGGCATTGCCATTCTCTATACTGAAGCGACCCTCAATGTTGTCAAATGCAAGGCCTTTGCCGAATAAGTCAGAAAAATCAAGAGAGAGTCTTCTCGGCAGGGTCTGTAGACTCAATAGACCAAACAATCTACCTGTTGTTGAAGCTATATCTGTAAACCGACCTTTATTTATCTCCATAAACAGTGTTCCTTCTAGATTAGTGAGCGAAAAATCTACAGGTGTCCCTTTCCATTGGGCATCAAGTGTGAGACTGGTTTTTCCATCTTCAATCGCTGTAATATCATAGTTGAATGTTTCCAACATTGTATTCATTGATGCGGCATTGAGCGTCAGATTAAATTTTGAATAATGCTCATGATTGATAATATTCCAGATACCTGTCCCAGCTATTTCCATGTCTGTTTTGTTAAAATTTATTTTATCGACTGAGAGACCATTAGTTATTTTTGAAGTTACAAGACTCAATTGACCCAGATCGATATTGTCATAGATTAGTTCTGATATTTTAATGTCAAGCGGTGGTATCGAACCCGGATTAATCACATATTTTCCTTCTTCATTTTCAGACGTATTTTTAACAAGACTTAATTTCTGGAGCTTTATCGTTATCGGGTTATCATCAATTAGGCGTTCGAGATAGATATCACCACTGATGTTTTCTGCATTTACATTTAAATGGTAGCCTGAATCAATATTTCCTAGTTTAATATTCACATCAGAGAAGATCTGATGCATGAATTCCAGCGAATCAACATGAACATCCAGAGAAACAGCCTTGTCTTTTGTCTTTTGTTTTGTTCCATTTGCAGTTTCTGGAATGAGGTCAAACCATTCACTCGCGATAAGATGGTCAACATTACCTGTGATAGAGAGCTGATTATCCACATTAACAGCGGGAACCCCACCGCCAAAACTTAGAGAAGTTGCTACCGATTTTTCACCATTTTTGTTACTGACATTTATTATTCCATCAAGGATATTTGCATATTGAATATTTAGCTCTTGTTCATCGTTTTCCATGAATTCGATAGATAGCTCAAAGGGTGTAGGTTTAACAGATTTTGAAAGTGGTGTTGGAAGATCGACCGAGAGTCCTTCAAGGGTTGAAGTAATTACTAATTGTTTGTTGGTCTTTATATTACCGTTCGGATCAACATTTATTATTGACGCTTCCCATAAACATGATCCACTAATTCGCTTTTCAATTTCCGGTATAAGCGGTGCGAGCGTTGGAAAGTAACGTAATAGCTGAGTACTAATAAACTGGCTATCTGCGCTTCCACTCAGCGTACTCCTGACAGGCAAGCCATGACTACTTGCCATTGCGAGTTCGACAGGATGGTTAAAATAATGCGCTTTGATTCCTTCAGCAGAGACTGAATCCTGAGTGAAACGTATCGTGCCATTAAGTTCAGTAAGCTCTATTCCAATATCAGTATTAATGTAGGCATCACGTAAGGAAAGAGTGCCATCGACCTTTATTAAGCCAGGAGGTAAAGGTACATCCAGTGTCAAATCTAGATCCATACCTCCGGTTATCTTGTGTGAAGGCAAGTCCTTTAACGACTGACTGGTTTGAAGTGGACTATTTTTAATGTAGAGCAAGCCATCTTTTATATCGCTCTTAATATGGCCACTTATTACTGCAGACTTTTTAAAATTTTCCGTTGAAAGATTTGCTATAATAACATTAACATTAGTGACTTCAGCGTCAAAAAAACTTCCGGAGTTTGCATTAACTGTTAATGTGTCGCCGTTAATCATAACTTCAGCATGTATTCCATCCATGGGCGGCCAGGATGGATGGTAATCCAGTGTGCCATCAATTACCTCGGCAAATCCCTGAAAAACACCTTCTTTATTTTTGAATGGGAATTCTTCTGGCCAACCTCTGAAAACAAATTTTGCATAAGGAATTTCTCCCGTCACAAATGAATTTCTTAACCAGCTCGATACTTTCTTTGGCGTGGCTGTGGGTAAGTAGTCAACAACTTTATTAACTTCACCATCCGATAACTCAATCAGTACATTAATAAATGGAAGTGTTCTGTCCTGGTTGAAATCCAGGTTTCCTTTTAACCTCAGATTAAAGTCCTGAGTATGCGTATCCAGAAGATCTATGTTTAGAAATAAATTGTTATTCTTAAATTGCCAGTTTAATTCCGTGTTCAATTCATAGAATGTCAAAGGGTGAACAAACAATTTTCCTAGTTCAAGTTCAGCTGACCTGGTCGCGATTTGTATGCTTCCCTCTCGTCGAGTACCCTGTATCTGACCACTGAATCCCTCTAGCTTTAGAGGAATATCGTTGAATTGTCCGCCTAACTGTGAAAACCCAGTATCAATATATATTTTTTCATCAATCTCAAGTGTCGGATCATATTTAATCACGGCGTTTTGCAGAACACCTGTAATTTCAAGATCATTTGACAGTGGAAATTCGTTGGACAAATTTGAAAAAATAT
>CAYRXP010000044.1:0-10215 GCA_964428145.1 uncultured Enterobacteriaceae bacterium | reverse complement strand
GACTTGATTACCCGGGTGTGGGTCCCGAACATTCGTGGTTAAAAGATAGTGGACGTGTGAAATATGTCGCCATTAATGATGATGAAGCCCTGCAGGCATTCCATGATTTGACAAAAGTTGAGGGTATTATGCCAGCATTGGAATCCAGTCATGCCTTGGCATATGCTTCAAAACTGGCACTGAAAATGAGGAAGGATGAAATAATTATCGTGAATCTATCTGGTCGCGGTGACAAAGATATCCAAACAGTCGCTACATTAGAAGGTATAACCCTGTAGAGGAGAGTTGACATGAATAACAGAGACAGGTTGATGGAACTTTTAAGTGATCACGAGTTAGAGAGAAGAGAGGTTGCAGAACTGTTGAAAGTTAAAACTGATACTGTGGATCATTGGCTTGCATCTCATGAATCTCATAATTACGAAGATATGCCAGATATGGCAATTGAACTTCTGGAAATTAAGCTGGGGGCTAAAAAACCCTAGATTATCGTTTTAACCTGATATTACATTCAAAACAAAATAATAAAGTGATAGTTAATTTTATATTATGAGTCGCATAACAGACTGTTTTAAAAATCTGCAAGAGGAAAAACGAAAAGGTTTGATACCTTTTATTGTCGCAGGTGATCCCAAACCCGGATTTACCCTCCCCCTAATGAATGCATTGGTTGATGGAGGTGCGGATTTGATTGAATTAGGCGTACCGTTCTCTGATCCCATGGCAGATGGTCCAGTTATTCAAAGAGGCAGCGAAAGAGCGTTGGCACACGGAACGGCTTTGTACGATGTTATCAACATAGTGGCTGCGTTCCGTAAAGAAAATAAACAAACACCGGTGATACTAATGGGGTATTTGAATCCCGTTGAAATTATGGGCTATGAAGATTTTGCGAAATCAGCGGCGAAGGCTGGGGTAGATGGTGTATTAATTATAGACATGCCTCCTGAAGAAGCAGGTGAACTTAAAGAAATTTTAATCAAGCACCAACTTGACCTGATCTTTTTAATTGCACCAACAACTAGTATCGAACGACAGAAATACATTTCTGAAACAGCGAGTGGATTTCTATATTATGTCTCTCTTAAAGGTGTGACAGGCAGCAACAGACTGGATACAAATTCTGTAGAGGAGTCGGTCAGAGTAATTAAACAGCAGTCAAAGTTACCTGTTGGTGTCGGATTCGGAATTAGAGATGCCGAGAGTGCTGCAAAGGTAGCGAAGGTGAGTGATGCAGTTGTCATAGGCAGTCCCATTGTTGAACTGGTTGGGGAAATGGTTGACGATTCTGCAGATTCGCTGAATAAAATAAGCGAATATCTTTCGACAATGCGAGATGCAATTGATGCCGTTTAAAACAATACATATTATAAATATAAAACAATGAGCTGGTTTACAAAATTACTCCCCTCTAGGATTAAAACAGATGGTGCATCCAGACGCACAGTGCCGGAAGGGGTCTGGTCTAAATGTGAAGAATGTAGCGCAGTTCTGTATCGAGCTGAGCTGGAGCGGAATCTTGAAGTATGTCCCAAGTGTTCTCACCATATGCGTATTGCTGCCCGTGCACGGATCGAAAATTTTCTGGATCCGGAACCATATGTTGAAATAGGTGGTGAGATCAAACCAAAAGATAAGCTTAAATTTCGTGACAGTAAAAAGTATAAAGATCGCCTTAGTCAGGCTCAGAAACAGACGAAAGAAGATGATGCACTGGTCGTAATCATGGGACAATTAAAAGGGATTCCGGTGGTCGTTGCAGCATTCGAATATAATTTTATGGCAGGGTCAATGGGGGCAGTTGTTGGTGAACGATTTGTTCTCGCTACAGAAGCAGCTATCGACAATGGTATTCCTCTAGTATGTTTTTCAGCCAGTGGCGGAGCCCGTATGCAGGAGGCAATATTATCTTTAATGCAAATGGCAAAGACGAGTTCAGCTCTGGCAAAACTGTCTGCCAGGGGCTTGCCCTATATTTCCGTATTAACGAATCCGACGATGGGAGGTGTTTCTGCAAGTCTTGCAACACTGGGTGATATCAATATTGCAGAACCCAGGGCATTGATAGGATTTGCAGGACCCAGGGTGATCGAACAGACTGTACGAGAAACGTTGCCTGAGGGTTTCCAAAAAAGTGAATTTCTTCTTGAACATGGTGATGTAGATATGATCATGGATAGAAGGGAGATGCGTGAAAGGATATCTTCTATACTGTCTATCCTGAACAACCAGGCCGCATAAAATTACCCTGAATCATCAGCCATGAATGCAGAATCCACGCCTCAGCGTCACTTCAATCAGGAAGCGATGAGATTTAACAATCTCCAGAAATGGCTGGAATGGCAGGAGGAATTACATTTCACGGCGATTGAGCTAGGTTTGGACCGGTGTACCGCTGTTGCTGAAAGTATGGGATTACTCAATCCCGATTTTACCATCATCAGTGTTGCTGGAACCAACGGTAAGGGTTCCAGTGTCACAATGATGGATTCGATCTTCAGAAATTCAGGATATAAAACTGGGTGCTATACATCACCGCATCTAATACGCTACAACGAACGGATAAAACTTGATGGTGAGGAAGTCACGGATGAAATGCTGTGTGAGTCATTCAGCAGAATCGACCATGCACGAGGAGACATTTCTTTAACCTACTTTGAATTTGGAACTCTTGCGGCACTAGATATATTTCTCAATACTGATATTGATGTTGCCTTACTTGAAGTGGGTCTAGGTGGAAGGCTTGATGCTGTTAATTGTATTGATGCAGATGTCGCCTTGATTTGCAGCATTGACCTGGATCACATGCAGTGGCTAGGGTTGGACCGAGAGTCCATCGCTCGTGAGAAAGCGGGTATATTTCGTGGGAATAAACCGGCAGTTTGTTCTGATCCACATCCACCTGTGACCGTGCTGGAATATGCTGATGCGATTGGTGCGACATTGTATATACCTGGCCGGGATTTTAATTACCGGTTGTCCGACGATAATTGGTCATGGCAGTGGGATTCAGTAGCCTACGAAGGACTACCTCGTCCAAGCCAATATAACAGTTGCCAGGTCCAGAATGCTGCTGGTGTATTGATGGTTCTGAACACGCTAAAATCCAGATTGCCGGTAAATGATCGTGCGATAGAAAAGGGTCTGAAAAATTTCAGCCTTGCCGGCAGGTTCCAGATGTTGAGCGATGGGACACAAACTATCCTGGATGTGGCACATAATAACCAGTCAGCGAAGACGTTGGTATATAATTTAAAACAATTTCCCAACAGCGGCAAAACTCACTTTATTATAGGAATGTTGAAAGATAAGGATCGGAAGAGTGTTTTGGGTGAGTTAATAGAAATTGCTGATTATTGGCACACGGTGACCATATCAAATCCTCGGGGGTGTGACAGCGAGACAATAAAAAATGAATTACTTGGATTAGGGGTAAATGTTCCAATTTCAGAAAATGATACTGTGGCCGATGCTTTTCTCAAGATACAGGATGAAACGGGGATACATGATCGTATTGTGGTTACCGGATCCTTCCTGACCGTTGGTGATGCAATAAAGTACCTTGGCGTTTAGACTATCAATATATATCAATAATTATGGAACAAAAATTAAAAGAACGATTAGTTGGAGCAGCCGTGCTGGTCGCGGTTGCTGTTATTTTTATACCAATTATATTGAATGATTCACCAGAACCAGAGGCAATTCAAGGGTCAAATATACCTGTAAAACCTGAGACAAAATTTAGTTCAAGAATCATCCCTGTAATAGAAAATGATGAAAAGTCCTCATCGACTCTGATTGACGCGAACAATATTCAAGCTGAGAACAATCAGGGAGAGAATAAGCAAAAAACCGTGCAGGAGATCGTTGTTGAGAAGGTTATTTCAGCCGACGATAATAATGCTGAAAAAAATTCAACAAAGAAAGACAAGAGAAAGGAAGACGATGGAGTGAAGGACGATGTTGGATTATCAGCATGGATTATACAGTTAGGGAGTTTTACCAGCGAAGATAATGCCCAATCCCTGAACGAAAAATTACGAAAATCGGGTTATTCAGCATTTGTAGAACCGCTTAAAAAAAATGGGCAAATTAGCTACAGGGTAAGGGTCGGCCCGGAAATAAAACGATCAGAGGCAGAGTCATTGTTAAAAATGTTGAAAGATAAAATGGATCTGGATGGAATTATTGTTAGCTATCCTTAATCATGACTGGTCAATCAAAAACAATCGGAAATAGCCATTGATGCAATCAATTGATATTGCAATCCTGCTTATTATTGCATTACCCGCTATCGCTGGCGTGATATATGGATTTCTGAATATCATATTTTCATTGCTGGCATGGATATTGGCATTAGGTATTTCAATCAAATTTTCCCCCGCATTTTCACCTCTACTTGAATCATCTGTTGACACACCTGTTCTAAGGACAATCCTGGCCTTCGTTGGGCTATTTATTATCAGTCTTATGATACTAACAGGCATTGGTTTTCTTATCGTTAAACTACTCGGTAGAACAGGATTGACAGCTGCAGACAGAATACTTGGTTTGTTCTTTGGTATTGGCCTGGGAGCGATCATTGTGGAAGTTGTGGTATTTCTTGGAGGATTTACGGCCCTGCCACAGGAAGCATGGTGGTATGAATCCAAGGTAATGAAACCGTTTGAGAGAGTTGCCGTCTGGTCAGGACAATACCTGCCCGAAAGCATTTCAAAGTATCATGAATATGAAATCGTGACAGATACCCCTGTCGAAGATAATCTAACAGGATAGAGGGCCAGATCCTTATGTGTGGCATTGTAGGAATCGTTGGTAAACAGTTTGTAAATCAACTTATTTATGATGGGTTAACAGTTTTGCAGCATCGAGGGCAGGATGCTGCAGGGATGATGACATACCATGATCGTAGGCTCTATCTGCGGAAGAGTAATGGTCTGGTACGAGATGTATTCCATAGACGTCATATGCTTAATCTCAAGGGGAAAATCGGCATAGGTCATGTTCGCTATCCAACGGCCGGATGTTCTTCTTCTGCAGAGGCACAGCCATTCTACGTTAACTCCCCGTATGGAATATCACTTGCCCATAATGGCAATCTCACCAATAGCGAGGAATTAAAGAGTGAACTATTTAGGGATGATCTCAGGCATATCAATACGGATTCGGACTCGGAAGTTTTAGTCAATGTACTTGCGGACGAATTACAACGTATGGGCAAACCCCGTTTGGAAGTTGGTGATGTTTTTGATGCGGTCGGAAAATTGCATAAACGGTGCAGAGGAGGATATGCAGCCGTAGCAATGATCAGTGGTTTTGGAATTCTAGGGTTTCGTGACCCATTTGGCATCAGACCTGTCATATTTGGTGAGCGTGACACTGAATCTGGAAAGGAATATATGATTGCTTCTGAAAGCGTAGCAATCGATTCATTGGGATTCACAGTCATTCGTGACATCAAACCCGGCGAGGCTATTTTTATCACAAAGGATGGCAAGTTACATACGCGCCAATGTGCGGAAAATCCACAATATTCACCCTGTATATTTGAGCATGTTTATTTAGCGAGACCTGATTCAATTATTGATGGCATTTCGGTCTATAATGCGCGCCTTCGTATGGGCGAGACATTGGCAGAAAAGATACTGCAACAAAGACCTGATCATGACATCGACGTTATCATACCGATCCCAGATACGGGAAGAACGGCGGCTTTGCCTCTAGCACAAAAGCTCAAGGTGAACTATCGGGAAGGGTTTATCAAAAATCGATACATTCCTCGCACCTTTATCATGCCAGGACAGGAAATTCGCAAAAAATCAGTCAGACAAAAGCTTAATGCCATTGGATCAGAATTTAAAGACAAAAATGTTTTGTTAGTCGATGATTCGATAGTCAGGGGTACGACGTCGGGTCAGATCATAGAAATGGCAAGAAATGCTGGGGCAAATAAAGTTTATTTTGCATCAGCAGCACCGCCGGTCAGGTATCCAAACGTATACGGAATCGATATGCCGACAGTGAATGAATTAATTGCACATAATAAAGCTGAAGAAGAAATTGCAAAATTGATTGGTGCCGACTGGCTCATTTACCAAGATTTGGAAAAATTAATCGAGTCGACACAGACTGGTGATGTACATATCAACACTTTTGATCTGTCCTGCTTTAATGGTGAATATGTTACTGGTGACGTTAATCAGGAATATCTCGATCATATCGAAGGAATGCGGGGCGATAGTGCGAAATCAGAAAGAGAGGCAAGCGACGAGAATTTTATTGACCTCATGAATAATGCCTGAGTATTTACCCCTAATGGTCTGGTGGTCTAGGAAGTTCTAAGTTTATATATTATGGCCATGGCCTGTTAATTTATTGTGACTGCCAATTGATTTTTGTCCTGCTGTTTGCGCGTGTTAATAATCATACCCAGCATTGCTACTGCTTCGTGAATTCCATTTTCAAACATACTGAGCATATCTATATCTAGTTCTGTCGAACTAAGGATTGATTCATAACTTTCAGCCGATAATTCGCCGAAATCTTTTTTGTATAAGGCAATGTAAGTCGACAGCAGCCTAATGCACTGGGTAAGCCCTTCTTTATCAACCATTTCAGACAAGGTTTCCAGTTGCCGCTCTTTAATCATTAACTTTGATATGGAATTTTCGATGTTATTCATTAGTTTTCTCTCAAAATTGTTGCTTGCTACTGTCCTTGCAAGGGTTATGCCAATAATTAATGGTTATAAAAAACAAGAAGTTATACGATTGATAAGAATTAACAGGTGGTAAAACCGTCACCTTTTAACGACATAAATAATTAGAATTAATTATTTTTTGATTCAGGGACAAAGTTTTTGTGATCTTCATCACGCAATAGAACATATATTTGTGAATTGTATCCCAATAGTTGAACTAGCTTGTTGTGCGACATTGCAGGGAAAGTAAAACTTTAGGCTAACTAGATAAAAGCAACAGATTTATTTAAAAATCGTTGTAAATATAATTAAAGAATCATGTTGTAGGGACTCAATTAGAAATGGTATGAGTAAAATGAATGATTACAGAACAAAATTAGATGCTGATCAAAGTGTCCAGGCGATGCTGCATGAGTGTCGTGAATTAATGACAGCTTATTTAAAGCAATCATTACCAAAAATGATGGATGAAGTGGACGATGTATTGATGGATATCGCAGTCAAGACGACAAATTCAAATGAAAGAACAAAATATTTCAATGCAATGCTTGAAGTGAGACTGAGGAGACACAACATTGAAAAGTCATGCGTCAAAAATTTTATTGAACTTTTTGACGAAAATCTTCGTTCAGGTAATCGAGGAATGAATGTACTTGAAGGGAATGCGCATGAAGAACCAAAAGGCGATGACGCTATGGTGATGACGAGCACCGTAAATAGGGTCAGGAATAATTGCCACCAAGCGTTACTAAATCTTGATGAGCGTATGCGACAGGTTTTAGATTCCGACATTCCTGGTATAAGCGAGAATCCAGTGTCGCCGGAAATAGTCTGCCAGGCTTTTTATAAAGCATGTGAGTTGGTTGATACAGGAGCTGAAATTCGGCTAATCATATTCAAATATTTTGAGAAATATGTCACGTCTAAGCTAAATGATGTCTATTTAGAGATTGATCATGTGATAGATGCGCGCGATTCAACCGGGGGATCAGTGCCTGGCGAGCAACAAACAAGTAATGAAGAAATTAGCAACCATGGCTATCAAAGGATCGCTGAAGCAAAGCAAACAATCACATCAAAAATACATGAACTTCTTGCTGGGAAGCACGTACCGGACTTTGTGTCTGATTTCCTGTTAAAACATTGGATTAAATTATTAATCCTGATTTACGATAAAAATGGGATAAACAGCGACGCATGGCAACATGCTATTGAGACGGCAGAGGATCTGGTTTGGTCTGTTGTTAACGTGTCCAGCCAAGAAGACAGAGACAGGTTTGATAAATTATGGCCTGATTTAATCAAGCGTCTTCGGAACGGGATGAATATGATTTCAATGTCCTCTCACGAAGAAGCTGATTTTATTTCCAGCTTATTAAAGCATCGTGCGACACTGACAATGTTAGGGTCACTGTCGAAAACCAGAAATAATGACGTTACCCTGATTAATTCTGAAAAAATAGAAGCACTTAAGACGAGATTAAAATCTGCTAATGGGCAATCAGAAAATGAAAAGGCGGCTACATCTGAAAAGGCGGATTCCAACAGTATTGGAAGCGAGGATATAACCTCTCCTGCTATTAAAATACAGGGCGATCGAAGACCATTTATGGACGAGCTGTTGGTTGACAACCAACATGTTAAGGGATTTAAGAGTGACATAGATGAAAGTTGAATATGATCATCTTTTCAAATGATAGGGTCAGTGCAATAGAGGGGGCAATAGAAGAGGGGATGACTACTCAGGGACTGTAGGTAATCGTGCATTCATTGACATATTAACGGGGTTTTCCTAGACTCGCGTTCGAGCGCCGATTTGATTCAAGCTTGCGGGCGCGTAAAAAGTACCGCTAAAGAAGAGCAACCTGCTTTAGCTCAAGCTGAATGTGGGTTTTTTTGTGTCTGCATGATTTTCCTGATGTTCTTTTTCGACGGGTTGCACGAAATATTTGGAGTGAGATATGGCCAAAATTGATCCAAAACAATATGGCTCAAATACGAATGCAGTCAGAGCTGGACAGGTGCACAGTGCTGAAGGCGAGCATAGTGAACCGATCTTTGCTACCTCAAGTTATATCTTCAAGGATGCTGCCGAGGCTGCCGCACGTTTTTCCGGGGATGAACCCGGAAACATATATTCGCGATTCACGAATCCTACTGTTCGCACATTCGAGGAGCGTTTGGCCGCTTTGGAAGGGAGTGAACGTTGTGTCGCAACTTCCTCAGGGATGAGTGCGATTTTAAGCACGTTTATGGGCTTGCTGAAAGCTGGTGACAATATTGTCGCATCTCGCAGTATTTTTGGTACAACAGTCGGCCTGTTAGATAATGTATTGTCAAAATTTGGTCTGACGACAACGTTTGTTGGTTTGGCAGATTATAAAGCCTGGGAAAGTGCGATACGTCCCGAAACTAAAATGCTGTTTCTGGAAACACCTTCAAATCCCTTGACAGAGATAGCGGATATTTCCCGCCTGGCTGAGATTGCCCATGCGAAAGCTTGCTTACTTGTGGTTGATAATTGCCTCTGTACGCCTGCATTACAGAAACCATTTAGTTTGGGTGCAGATATAGTGATTCATTCAGCAACAAAATATCTCGATGGGCAAGGACGTTGCATCGGAGGGGCAGTATTAGGCAGTGATGAACTTCTGGCAGAGGATATTGTTGGTTTTTTGAGAACTGCTGGGCCGACATTGAGTCCATTTAATGCCTGGGTGTTCCTCAAAGGTCTGGAAACCTTGCATTTAAGGATGAAAGCACACTGTGACAATGCATTGCAGGTAGCTGAGTGGCTAGAACAACAGGTCAATGTGAAGCGAGTTTACTATCCTGGCCTGGAATCACACCCACAACATGAATTGGCAAAAACTCAACAATCCGGGTTTAGTGGTGTGCTGAGTTTTGAGGTAGAAGGAGGTCAAAAAGCGGCCTGGAATGTGATCGATTCGAGCTGCCTTTTTTCTATTACGGCCAATCTGGGTGACACCAAGAGCACAATTACACATCCAGCAACCACGACGCATCATCGTTTAACAGATGAACAGCGTGTTGAAGCCGGGATCAGTGATAGTTTGATAAGACTTTCAATTGGACTTGAAGATGTCAGTGATCTCACACGGGATTTAGCTGCTGGCCTGGGTCATTGAGTTTGGCCGAGGAACGGGAAATTGACCTAATTTAATAGCTAAACGTGGATTTATGATGCCGTTTTGTGGTAAAAAGAGCGTCTTACGAAGGTCTGATGTAGGGGAAAAGCGGCGCAATGACCGCAACAGGTGCAAAAACAATTAAATAATGCACCGAATATAATAATTAATTTTTGAAGAGTGTCGGATAGAATTCTGAGATTAGAAGGTTCAGACGCCATTAAAAAATAAGGACTTAGCGACGAAAGTCGCGGATGACAATCCCTAGAATTTAAAACATATACTGGAGGGTATTAACATGCCTGGTCGTAATTTTCTATTTATCCCTGGCCCAACTAATGTACCACGTCGTGTCCAAAATGCGAT
>CAYRXP010000043.1:0-10245 GCA_964428145.1 uncultured Enterobacteriaceae bacterium | reverse complement strand
GTCGTGCCTGCCCCTCTCTCGCTAGTAGACTAAACTTCACTCGTCATTGCCCTCGTAATTCAAAAACATGGCATCGCCATAACTAAAAAATCGATAGCGTTCATCAATCGCATGACGATAAGCGCTCATTATATTGTCTCGTCCGGCAAATGCGGAAACCAGCATCAATAAAGTGGATTCTGATAAATGAAAATTTGTGATTAAGGCATCAACCACTTTAAATTCATAACCGGGATAGATGAAAATATCCGTTTCTCCCTGGTAAGGTTTTAATTCCCCGCGAGGTTCTAATTCTCCACATGTCACTGCCGTCTCCAGACACCTGACAGCAGTTGTACCGACAGCAATCACACGACCACTCCTTGCCTGGGTTAACTTGATTTTCTCACATACACCTTCTGATATTTGTAGATATTCACAATGCATCCTGTGATCTTCAATATTTTCCACACGAACCGGTTGAAACGTCCCGGCACCGATGTGCAAGGTGACAAAAACGCAATCAATCCCTTTGCCCTTGATTTCCCGTATTAAGTCATCTGTGAAATGTAAGCCGGCGGTGGGGGCAGCAACGGCACCTGGTGTTCTTGCGTAAACCGTTTGATAGCGTTCCACGTCCTGAACATTATCTTCGCGTTGAATATAAGGCGGCAATGGCATGTGCCCTACCTGTCGCAATACTTCCAGGACAGTCATGTCTCCTACGACATCGAGGACAAACATATCATCCTGTCGTTCCCTCAGTTCAAGGTCGATATCACCCTGCAAATGAATCAAGCTTCCTGGCTTGGGTGATTTACTCGCACGAACTTGTGCAAGCATTCGCTGATCATTCAAAATTCTCTCCAGCAGGATTTCTACCTTACCGCCTGTCTCTTTACTACCGAACAATCGTGCAGGGATCACCCGGGTATCATTAAAGACCAATAAATCTCCTGCCCGTAGCAACTCAGGCAGCATGGAAAACTCAAGATCTGAGAGTTTCCCGGAATGACATTCCATCGCCAATAATCGGCTGCTGCCTCTTTGCTCGGTCGGAAACTGGGCAATCAACTTCTCGGGTAATTGATAGGAAAATTCATCTCGTCGCATGGGCCGCGATGGTATCAGAATTTAGTTAGCAGACAGTAATAAAGAGGTTTTAACAAGGGCCAAGTTTACATATACTTGCGCACCTGCAAGCTAGCAGGTTATGCCGGGGTGGCGGAATTGGTAGACGCGCCGGATTCAAAATCCGGTTTCTTCGGAAGTGCGAGTTCGATTCTCGCCCTCGGCACCACGTTTTTCTCTTTTGTTACTTCTCTAATTTCTACCTACTTTCTCAGGGCCACACATGGGATTATGAAAACCGTTGACTGTCCCAATTATTTAATACGCGATGTTTTACCGGCCCCTTTAGGATCTAATCAGAGTTTGTCAAAGTAACGATGCATTTCATCTATTACCTTTCCAGAGAGCAATATTGTCGATAGCAAGGTAGGAAAGATCATCAAGGCGAACATCGTGTCAATAATATTAATGATTGTTGTCTGAGTCCATATTGCACTCATAGGAATCATAAACAGGTAAATAAATATATATATATTTCCGACATCCTTTCCAAATAGATAACGTGCACACTTCAGACTGTAATAGGAATACGTAATCATGGTTGAAAGCGCAAATAGTGTAAATACAAGATAGACGATCATGTCACCGATACCAGGTAATGACTGCTTAAATGACATAGCGGTCATGATAATACCGCTATTTCCGGTATACACCCCTGAACTTAATATTACTAATGCAGTACAGGTACATACGATATGTGTATCAATGAATGGTCCAAGCATTGCGACCAGACCTTCTCGTACAGGTTCTTTAGTTTGAGCAGTACCATGCGCCATTGCTTCAGTACCCACGCCTGCTTCATTAGAAAAAATTGCCCGTTTTATTCCGGTAACGAGAACTTCTTTAAAGACTAAACCAGTTGCCCCTCCATAAACTGCCTCTTTTCCAAACGCTGCAGAAAAGATATCGAGTAAAATTCCTGGCACAGCATCAAAATTAATTATTATGACGATAAGACTGCTTATGACATAAGCTAAAAACATAAAAGGGACAATATTTGCCGTCACTTTTCCGACACGTTTTATATCACCTATTATTACGACGCCTATGAGCAGTAATGCAGTTATTCCAGTATAAAGTGGGGCAATCGAGAATTCATTTTGTAACAGACTTGCAAGTTGGTTTACTTGAAACATTGGGATGCAACCGACCAAACCTGCCATTGCAAAGAGTATTGCAAGTGGCTTAAAACGTTTCCCCAGGCCACATTCTATGAAATACATCGGACCACCTTGTTCAATGCCATTCTCATCTTGTTTGCGATATAGACAGGAGAGTGTGCAGGTAAAAAACTTAATGACCATTCCAAACAGGCCAGCAACCCACATCCAGAAGACTGCGCCTGCACCACCCAAACTAATGGCAATAGCTACGCCAGCGATATTGCCCATGCCAATTGTGCCGGAAAGAGCAACGGTTAAGGCTTGAAAATGTGATAGTTCCCCTGGATCATCTTTTCTATCATATTTCCCCGACAGAATAGCAAAGGCATGAAAGAAACCAGTTAATGGTTTTAAACGAGATATATATGCAAAGTAAATTCCGGTAGAGAGAATAAAGACAACAAGCGGTAGCCCCCAAAAAAGATCGACAACGATAATCCAGAATTGCTCAAATTGATTCATGGCTTTTGTATTGTTTCGCAGTCTGCCATTCGTGATGATGGTCGTTTTTTGTCGTAATCTATTGTCAGTTTTTGTTGATTCTATGCATCAAGTATCTTGCCACCGAGTTGAATGATCATTGCTGTTAATTTTTCTTTTAGTTCTTCCAGACGATTTATATTCGTACTCCGCATAACGAGATTGACACCGAGTTTTCTCGCGCGGAAATATGGATAACTACCAATGCTGATGTCTGGGTAATCTTCCTGTAATTTTGAAAGATCGTCAGCAAACACTCCCTCAGCGATATTTGTCGCAACATTGAAGGTGATGATCGGTTCGCCACCTGTGAGCCTGTCTGTAATGCCATCAAACATGAGTCGCATAATGACCGGGACACCTGCCATGACGAAAACATTTTCCATTTGAAACCCCGGTGCACCACTCAATGGATTATGGATCAACTTCGCACCTTCCGGGATGTGTGCCATCTTCATCCGAGCTTCGTTGATACCCCCAGGCTCATAGTACTTTTCAAGCAAGCTCACCGCTTCTGCGTTCTTCTCCAGTTTCACCTGAAATGTTTTTGCGATTGCAGCGGATGTAATGTCATCATGCGTTGGGCCTATGCCTCCTGTGGTAAAAACATAGGTATAGTTTTCTCGGAAATAATTCACTGTATCAATAATGGTTTGTTCGATATCAGGAATCACTCTGGATTCCATTATTCTGATACCCAGCGCATCCAGTTGTTTCCCCATATAAGCAAGATTTGTATCCTGAGTTCTTCCCGAAAGAACTTCATTGCCAATAATGATAACGCCAGCTGTGACTTCGGTTGAATGATTCATATCTTTTAAAAAACGAATATAAATTCCTTATCCAATAATCAGCCTTATGTACTTTATAACATGTTAGTACAGATAACATCACCACCTACCTGACTACTCTAAGGATAATTGTTTAGTGGTTAGTGATTCAATGAATGAGGACACATATAGTAGGTATGTGGCTAACTGCAATGGCAATATTTCAGCTGCCGTGCTGGCAGCTGAAACTACATCGCTGGACGTTACAAAGATAACTACAGAAAAGACCTTCCGGGATACAATAAATCTCTAGGCTGCCTGAACAGGAATACTGTCCTCGATGTGCGTAATATTATTGTCCTGATCCAGATAGATTAGTGTCGGCTTGTAGCTCGATAATTCTTTTTCTTCTATTCTGCCGAAACTGCATATGATGACTCTATCACCCGGGTTTGCCTTGTGAGCAGCAGCACCGTTGACAGAAATAATCCGTGAATTATTTTCAGCGCGAATTGCGTAGGTCGTGAAGCGTTCGCCATTGGTAATGTTGTAGATCTGGATCTGTTCGTACTCATGGATCCCGGCCTTATCTAGCAAGGCACCATCGATGGCACAGGAACCATCGTACTCTAACTCTGAATGTGTGACACTGGCTTGGTGAAGTTTTGCTTTAAGAACAGTAAGCTGCATTCTAACCACGCATTATATTTATAATAAATAGGGATTATGGCGGAAAATTTCCCTCTCTTCAACGCTTGATCTGGATATTATCAATTAACCTTGCCTCACCGAGCCACACCGCCGAAAGCACGACCAGTTCGCCCCCAGCTGGCGTTCCCAGATCTGCTGCATTCCTGACACTTAAATAGTCAATTTTGAACCCGTTATTTTCAAGATATTCGACTGCATCGGCCTCAAGTTGTTGATAATCATTTCGTCCTGCCTTCACTGCCTCTGAGATCCCTGACAGCGTTTGATAAAGCTTAGCGGCAACATCTTTTTCTTGCTGATTCAGATAGCGATTGCGTGAACTTAATGCCAAACCACTCTCTTCCCTGACGGTCTCTGCGCCGATGATTTCAACCGGGATACATAAATCATGGACCAGCTTTTTGATCACCAGTAATTGTTGATAGTCTTTTTTCCCGAACAGGGCAATATCAGGTTGAACCATATTCAGTAGTTTACTGACAACCGTCGCCACCCCTTGAAAGTGTCCGGGCCGAAATGCACCACAAAAAATATTGTCCAACCCGGGGACAAGGACCTGAGTCTCATGCTCGGCCCCACTGGGATAGACTTCATCGACGTTAGGGTTGAATACCATGTCTGGGTTAACTTCTTCCAAATTCTCTACATCTTCTTCAATGGTCCGCGGGTAGGTATCAAAATCTTCCCCTTCCGAAAATTGGGTTGGATTCACAAAAATAGAAACAACTACTTTGTCGGCCACAGTCTTTGCCTGTTTTACCAGTTGCAGATGTCCCGTATGCAAGTTGCCCATCGTCGGCACCAATGCCACGGACTGACCTCCTTGATGCCAGTCTCGCACACAACTTCTGAGTGCTGCTTTTTGAGTGATCCGCAACATTTACTGGTACATTACCCCCTGACATTACCCATGGAATTAACTGAAATGATGTTCAGTCGCTGGAAAGTCCCCCGATTTTACTGCAGAAACATATGTCTTGATGGCATCTTGAATTGAGGATGCAGCTTCGAGAAAGTCCTTCGAGAATTTTGCCTGGTGACCAGAGATACCCAGAATATCGTAAATAACCAGAACCTGACCATCACATTCTGCACCAGCACCGATACCAATCACGGGAATACTAAGTTCGGAAGTAATACTCGTCGCCAATGATGATGGCACACATTCAAGTACCAACATGGAAGCACCTGCTTCTTGCAAAGCAAGCGAATCCAATTTTATCTGTTTTGCAGCAGCAGGGTCCCTGCCTTGTACTTTATATCCACCTAACTCTTCAATGGATTGCGGGGTTAAACCCAGATGACCGCACACAAGGATATCATGGGAAACAATATGTCGAATCATCTCACAGATCCCCCGATCACCCCTCTCCAGTTTGACAACATCCGCGCCGCCTTCATTAACCAAACGCTCCGCATTGCATAACGCCTGCGTAGGATTAAGGTAGCTTTTGTACGGCATGTCTACAACAATCATGGCATGCTTGGTACCGGTCACAACCTGCCTGGTGTGATAGATCATATCTTCCATAGTCACATTCAGAGTGCTGTCATCACCGTGCAAAACCATACCAAGTGAATCACCGACCAGAATAATTTCAACACCTGCTTCATCAAGCATAGTTGCAAAACTTGCATCATAGGCGGTCAAGGAAACAATTTTTTCTCCAGACGCCTTCATTTCGTCCAGTCGCGTTGTGCTTATTTTTGTCATGCGACTTCTTTGGGGTTGAAATAGTGTTTTCCTGTTTTCAGATGACAGATCTGTTCCAGAAGCATGGTGTAATTATCTGCACTGTTTACCAGATCAAAATCGGCCGTATTCACAATGAGCAATGGTGATTTGTTGTAATGATAAAAGAAATCAATGTAGGCATTGGCGATTTTTTTCAGATAGTTCTCATCGAACCGTTTTTCATAGTGAATCCCACGCTCTGAAATTCTATTCAGCAAGACATGAATAGGTGCCTGTAGATAAATCACCAAATTTGGCACGGGTGCCTCCACTGCCAGACGATTGTACACCTGCTGATACAGATCAAACTCGTCATGGCTAAGTGTCACCTCAGCAAACAACTTGTCTTTATCAATTAAAAAATCTGCGATCTGGACAGGCTTGAATAAATCAACCTGGCGGAACATTTCCAATTGCTTGGTGCGCTGGAAAAGAAAGTAAAGCTGTGTTGGAAACGCTGCTGTTTTCGGATCTGCATAGAAACGCTCAAGGAAAGGATTCTCCGCTGGTAACTCAAGCATCAAGTCTGTTTTAAATGTTGTTGCCAGGCGCTTCGCCAGTGATGTTTTTCCAACACCTATCGGGCCCTCGACAACGATGTAATCGGGTTGGTGTTGTCTGTTCATATCTTAAGCCAGTTTTGCCATATTATCGGTATTAACTTGCTGCAACAATGAATGAACTGTACCAACATCTGGAATCACACAATCCGGTGCAATTTCATCCAGTGGAAACAGTACAAATCCTCGCTTATGCATTTCCACATGGGGCACTACCAAACGGTCATCATGGATAACTTCTTCACCAAATAACAGGATATCCAGATCCAGCGTCCTCGGCCCCCACTTTTGCTCTCTCTGACGACCATGTTCATTTTCAATTACTTGCAAATAATCCAGCAAAACAGGTGCAGATAATTCTGTATCAAGCTCAATGACGGCATTGATATAGTCAGGTTGATCCTGAGGTCCAACAGGCTTGCTTTTGTAAAAAGAAGAAGTCTTCACAACACTGCTTGAAGGGATCATTTCCAATGCAATGATTGCCTTTTTCAGTTGGCCTTGAGGGTCATCAAGATTACTACCCAGCCCTATGTATACTTTGACCATCTCTAGAATTGATTATCTTTAAAATATTCTGATTTATAATTCTAATTATCGGTAACGTTTTGGTCTACGTCTGAACCGTTTTTTTAGATGCTCCTTTTTTGCGGCTAATAGTACCTCCATGTGTTCCTGTTGAAACTCTGTCCACCACTCTGCCAACTCCTGTACGTCCTCACCTGCTTCTTCACGTAATAACAGAAAATCATATGCTGCACGAAAACGTTGGTGCGTGAGCAACTTGAGTGGGCGTTTACCGCGACGATTTTTTAAACGGGTTTGAAGCGCCCATATATCCCGCGCCATATGAGTCAATCTTCTGGGCATGGAAGTATTTCTTATCTGATGTGAAATAACTGCATCACTTGCCAGATGAATGGCGTCCATCTCTGACAATCCATTACTCTCATGGTCATTCGCCAGATTTCTGACGGGCACCCACAATAATGCCGCCAGCAAAAACGCAGGTGTGACCGGTTTATCTTCTGCCAGTCTCCTGTCAGTATTTTTAAAGGCATTTGTCAGCAGTTTATGAATATACTCATTGCCCTGATTAAGCATTTCTTCTGTTTGCGGAAACAGCGTTGCAAATAAACCATATTCACGCAGTTGTTTATATGTCTCCGCAGAGTGTCCGCTCATAAATAATTTCAAAAATTCCTCAAACAAACGTGCTGCAGGAATATCCTCCAGAAGCGATGCCAACTCACGAATCGGTTGCTCAGAAATGGGATGAATAGCAAAACCAAGTTTGGTGGCAAATCTTATCGCTCTTAACATCCTGACCGGATCTTCTCGATATCGATCTTCAGCGATACCCAACAGTCTTAACTGCCTGTTCTGAATATCCTGGATGCCACCCACGTAATCGACAACCGAATCGTCCTCTATGTTGTAGTAGAGGGCATTGACCGTAAAATCACGTCGCCATACATCATCATCAAGTTTCCCATAGACATTATCCCTGATGATTCTGCCATCCTCTTCATGGCCTTCACCGGCGATTGCATCATTGTGCGAAGCTCGGAATGTGGACACTTCGATAATTTCCCCGCCGAAATGCACATGTGCGAGCCGGAACCTCCGGCCAATCAGTCTGCAATTTCTGAATAACTCTCTGACTTGTTCTGGGCGTGCGTCGGTTGCGACATCAAAATCTTTTGGCTTGAGCCCTAACAACAGATCTCTGACACCGCCACCAACCAAATATGCCCCATATCCAGCATTTTTCAGGCGATATAATACTTTCAGCGCATTCTCGCTGATGTCAGCCCGGCAGATTCCATGCTCTGAAGATGGGATGATCTGTGGCTTGCGAACGAGTTGGGTAACGGCAGCTTTTGGATTAGATGACGACATAAATATAAATCAGAACATAAATTAAGACATACAATTAAGACATAAATTATTCTATAGAATTGTTCCTGGGGCTAATTGGATATTTTTTAATTTATTTTGAATAGTTTATGTTGATTACTTAACAGCGGATCATATAGTAACATTAATACCTGTTATTACTGTATTTAGGTCACTCGCTCCCTTCGTCTAGTGGCCGAGGACGCTGGCCTCTCACGCCGGAAACACGAGTTCGAGTCTCGTAGGGAGCGCCAATTAACATAGGTCAGATTGATGAAAATTAACCGCCTTGGCCGTCAAGTTCCTTCTCAACAAAATCAAGGACATCATGTATAGCATCTACCACCAGTTCGGGTTCATCCAGATGAATTACGTGCCCACTATTTTCAGCGATGATGTGCGTTGAAAGATCATTAAGATAGCTCAGTTCAACCTGTAACTCCGTCCAAGCCTCCTCCATAGCATCGCCGTATTCAGTCTCTGGCCAAACACGCTTGCCACGGGTTAAAACAATCAAAGGTATTTCCGGTAGTGGCTTATAGTGAACATCCCTGAGCTCTCTTGAACTCAGTGCATAATTTGCCATTTCCTCGCGCCATGTCAGCAATGCTGTCCATCGTGTCATTAATTGCTGGGCAACTGCAGCTTCTTCTTTTGGAAAATGTTCATGCAACACAGACATTGTCACCATCTTACTTCTGTCCTGATGCAAGGAACGTCTGACCACATCTTTCCCGTTTTCGGGAAGTCGATAGACCTGTTCCTCATGTGATGAGTCTACGAGAACAATCCCTGCGATTTCACTATCAAAATACCTGGCAAAATATTGTGCTGTAAATCCTCCAAAGGAATGCCCAACCATGATGTAGGGACCATGGATGCCCGCATTTTGTAATAAGGTGTGTAACTCATGCGTAATCCTTTTTGTCGTTCGAGGCAAGGGCCCCATATCACTCCAGCCATAACCCGCACGATCATAGGCACAGATCCGTACATATTTGGACAGGGAATTTTGAATACCTTTCCATTCCAGAGAAAAGCCCCCCGTACCTGAATCCAGAATAATGGTGGGACTTTTGTTGCCGATACAATTGATGTGCATTTTATGTCCATTCACATCGATCAATTTACCTGGTGGTTCAAAACTGGCCCTGTCTGACCAGGCGACCCTGGGTATCACCAAAAACAACAATAACAATAAGCCCCATATTATTGGGCCCCGAACTAATGATTCTTGGGCTACTGATTTTTGGATGACGGTTCTTTCTCCGATTATGTTGCTTTCACTCATGTAATATCCCCTATCACATCATGCTGACAACTGGCCTCGATCCCCATAAAATCCCAGAACGACAATCTTGGAACTATAGTAGACAAAATAAGCAAATAAGCACACAAAAAATGACCATTCACTGAAACTTAGTCACCCAACAACCTTTTTTGTTCCAAATGCCAGAAAAAACAGATTTTTTTAACAAACAATCCAGCATGCTTAAGCGTCTGGCAGCTATTTTTTATGATAGTTTATTACTGTTTTCACTGTTTTTTTTAGCAACTATGATTCATATTTTATTTACAAATTTTGAATCTATCGAAAGCAATAATATTGCGTACGATCTTTATTTATTGCTTATTGCTTATCTCTATTTTGTCTGGCATTGGGTGAATGGTGGCCAAACACTGGGAATGCGTGCCTGGCATATTAAATTAATAAAACAGGGAAATGATTCGTTGAGATGGAGAGATGCCACTGTCCGCTTTTGTCTTGCACTTCTTTCATTAATTAGTTTTGGCCTTGGATTTATGTGGGCCTTCTT
>CAYRXP010000042.1:8286-10636 GCA_964428145.1 uncultured Enterobacteriaceae bacterium | reverse complement strand
GGTGAGTCCAACAACACCATTGCCTGCACCATTCCCTCAGGAAAAACCGGAAATCGCAATGCCACCCCCTGCTGCATCACAGCCCCCTGCTGAATCTGCAGCAAATTCACCAGAGCTTGTCACAGAATCAGAACCCGAACCTGCAGAAGTTGTTGAACAAATCGCTGTTGAATCGACAGAGGCAGATGAGCGATTGGCAGAAAAGGTTGACCTGAAATCAGAAGAAGCAAAACCGGTTGAAGAAATTGCAGAGCAACAAAAACCGGAAGAAAATGTCAGCGACAAAAAAATTCCTGAAAAACCAGAGATCCCCCCGACCCCAAGCGCAATGACCCTGATGACGAACAGCTTTAAGATAGCTTCGCTGAGTGCTGAAATACGACGCAAACTTCAGGAAAAAGCTGAGCGTCCAAGAAGAAAATTTATTTCAGCCAGTACCAAAGAGTATAAATATGCTGCCTATATGGAAGCCTGGCGTTCAAAGGTAGAACGCGTGGGTAATTTAAATTACCCCGATGCAGCACGAAAACAAAAAATATCGGGCAGTTTGATTCTTGATGTTGCACTGAACAAAGATGGCTCCATAAACGAGGTGACCATACGACGTTCTTCGGGCTATAAAATACTGGATGATGCCGCCATACGTATTGTTGAACTTGCCTCGCCCTATTCTCCATTTCCGGTAAAAATTCGCGAAGAAACGGACATCCTGCACATTACACGGACGTGGCAATTTCTCAATAACAATCGATTCAGATAAAATTCGTACTTGTAGTTTCCCCCGTAGTTAAAGATACTAGACGCTATGGATTCAATGAATCTAACGCATCATTTCCTGATAGCCATGCCTGGGCTATATGACCCTAATTTTTACCACACGGTGACCTACATCTATTCACACGATGAAAAAGGTGCTATGGGAATTGTTATTAACAGGCCCCTGAATTTAGTCCTTGGAGAAGTCCTGGAGCAGATGGACATTCCATTTGGAGACGAAATCGCCAGGGACACACCAATTTATGATGGCGGACCGGTACAGTCTGATCGGGGCTTCGTTCTGCATGAATACCATCAGGACTGGAATTCATCGCTGAAGGTGAATGAGCAAATAAGCGTTGCTACATCGCTGGATATTCTCACTGCAATCGCAAATGGCAAAGGACCAGAAAGTACCCTCATCGCACTGGGTTACGCGGGTTGGTCAGCAGGCCAACTCGAAAAAGAAATGCAGGAAAACATTTGGTTAAGTGGTCCGGCAGAATCACACATCATCTTTGACACGCCAGTAGAACAACGTTGGAATTCTGCTGCCAGTCTTTTGGGTATAGATATGGACCAACTCTCACCTGATGTCGGACACGCGTGAAATTAATACGTTATTGTGTTTTGATTTTGGTACAAAGCGTATCGGCGTTGCTGTTGGACAGTCCATTACACAAACAGCCACCCCTCTACAAACAGTTAAAAATAAAAACAACCGGCCTGATTGGGATCATATTAAACAGCTAATCGATGAATGGCAACCCGATGCTTTAATCATTGGCGTACCACTAAACATGATGGGTGAAATTCAGGAGATGACTGTTGCATCTGAAAAATTTATGCGTCAATTACATGGGCGCTTCAATCTACCAGTGTATGATGTTGATGAACGTTTGTCATCATTCGAAGCGGCTCAACGTACAGGCAAAACAACAGATCTGGATCCGGTCGCTGCACAAGCAATATTGGAAACCTGGTTTGCCGTGAATCATGATAAAATGGCTATCCAGCACAAGTCCAAATAAAGCCCAAAATTCAAAATGAATGATGCAACGACAGATGTCAAGCAATGTGTCGATGAAATGATCACACAAATACGCGCTGAAATAGCAAATAACGATCTGTCAGATATGTTGATGATTGGTATTCATACAGGTGGCGTGTGGATTGCTGAAAGATTACATAAGAAACTCAATATCGAACCACCGCTTGGTAAACTCAATATTGCATTTTACCGCGACGACTTCAGTCGCATCGGGACACATCCACAGGTTACACCATCAAAACTGCCCTTTGATATTGAAGATAAACATCTTTTATTGGTAGATGACGTACTGCACACGGGCAGAACAATACGTGCAGCATTGAACGAAATTTTTGATTATGGCCGGCCGGCCAGTGTACGGCTGGCCGTTTTGATTGACCGTGGAGAGCATGAACTTCCCATACAGGCTGATTTTGTGGGTAAAAGGATCACGCTAAAACAGGGAGAACATGCTAAACTCGCCGGTCCAGAGCACTTGACTCTGGAAATTACTGGGACGGAATGACAGGAAACAATATCCAACTCGACTCTAAAGGTCGCCTC
>CAYRXP010000042.1:4282-8276 GCA_964428145.1 uncultured Enterobacteriaceae bacterium | reverse complement strand
GCGGCAAAACAATCGCCAACCTGTTCTTCGAACCAAGCACACGCACACGCACAACCTTTGAACTGGCTGCGAAAAGACTTTCTGCCGATGTGCTTAATCTGAATATTCTCAGTTCCGCAACCAAAAAGGGTGAGACCCTTTTGGATACACTGCAGACACTGGAAGCCATGCATTGCGATATGTTCATAATCCGCCATGCAAACAGTGGTGCGGCGCATTTTATTGCTTCACAAGTTGCTCCACATATCCGGGTGATTAATGGAGGTGATGGTCGCCATTCACATCCAACACAGGCGATGTTGGATATGTTTACCATCCGCAAGCATAAACCTGATTTCACAAGACTCAAGGTTGCCATTATTGGTGATGTGTCACATTCACGCGTCGCTCGCTCAGAGATTCATGCACTGAGTGTCCTTGGTGTTCCAGAGATCAGAGTTATTGGCCCCAAAACATTAATCCCGAATGATATTAGTAGCCTTGGTGCTCACCCTTATTATGATATGAATGATGGCCTGAAAGATATTGATGTCGTCATGATGTTACGCTTGCAAAGAGAACGTATGTGCAGTGCACTGCTCCCCAGTGAACATGAATACTTCAGGCGTTATGGACTGAATAAGGAGAAACTCGCTCTCGCAAAACCAGATGCAATCGTCATGCACCCTGGCCCTATTAACAGAGGGATCGAAATTGATTCACAAATTGCAGATAGTAAACGCTCAGTCATATTGCAGCAGGTAAGTCATGGTATTGCCGTACGGATGGCTGTCATGGCCATGGTCATGGGCAGTCAATCAGAGGAGGCCCAATAGTGCGACTAAAAATAATGAATGGTCGCATCATTGACCCGGAAAATAATATCGATCAAACAGGTAACCTGTTCATCGAGGAAGGACGTATTGTCGGAATCAATAAGGCCCCAAAAGGTTTTAAGGCCGAGCTGGAGATAGATGCAAGCAATCAAATTGTTTGTCCGGGTCTGGTCGATCTTTGCGCTCGGCTTCGTGAACCTGGACAGGAATATAAAGCAACAATCGCATCAGAAACTGTCGCTGCCATCGCGTCCGGAATCACTTCGATCTGTTGCCCGCCCGATACGGTTCCAGTGATTGATTCACCAGCCGTTGTCGAATTAATCTTTCAACATTCATCAAGTAGTCACCTATCCCGCGTTTTTCCCTTAGGTGCGCTCACTTTTGGTTTGCAAGGCAAAACACTGGCAGAAATGGATGCTTTAAAAACAGCCGGCTGTGTCGGCGTGAGTAATGCGTATGAGCCAATCAATGATACTGAAGTATTAAGACGGGCACTTGAATATGCAGTGACCTGTGAGATAACAGTGCATCTTTATTGTGAAGATAACTTCCTGAGGAATAATGGTGTCGTCCATGAAGGACCAATCAGTACTCGGCTCGGATTGCCACCTATCCCCGAAACAGCCGAAACTGTCGCAATCAGTCGCGCCTTATTACTGGTTGAACAAACAGGCGCTCGCGTACATTTCTGCAGAATTTCTACAGCTCGGAGTATTGAATTACTTGCGGATGCCAAATCACGAGGCCTTGATATCACTGCAGATGTCGGTATCGCTCACCTACACTTGACAGAGATGGATGTAGGTACCTTTAACACGGATTGTTTTGTTCTACCTCCCCTCAGGAGCCAACGGGATAAAGAAGGACTCCGTGCAGGTCTGGCGAATGGAACCATCTCAGCCATTTGTTCGGATCATCAACCACATGATGCGGATGCCAAATCCGCACCCTTCAGCATGACCGAACCCGGTGCGTCAACAATAGAAATGCTTTTACCGCTGACCTTGCAATTAGTCAAAGATAAGACCCTGACACTTCAACAAGCGGTAACAGCCCTAACATCAGCCCCGGCTAAAATTGCAGGGATAACTGCTGGCTCCCTGTCCATTGGCTCTCCCGCCGATGTCTGTATATTCGATCCTGAGGCATCATGGACAGTGGAAAGAGATTCACTTCTGAGCGCTGGCAAAAACACACCTTTTGCCTCATGGGAAATGATAGGTAAAGTTACACAGACAATTCTTGACGGAAAGTTAATTTATAAAAATTAACGCTTCCCCAAGATCACTA
The DNA here is from genome assembly GCA_964428145.1 of uncultured Enterobacteriaceae bacterium. Classification (GTDB taxonomy): domain Bacteria; phylum Pseudomonadota; class Gammaproteobacteria; order Eutrophobiales; family Eutrophobiaceae; genus SMWN01. Next base: position 6,168 of record CAYRXP010000042.1, on the reverse strand, counting down.
TCATCAGTATCAACTCCCAGAAGGATTACTCTCAAGAATGAAACACCCTGAATCACGCAATACCCTTCATCTCGAGCAAGCCGAGCTTCTTGAACATGTTGCTCTTGAAGGTGATCAGTATTACATGCGACTTCATGCACCACTCACTGCATCGCTGGCACAACCTGGTAGTTTTATTCATATGCAATGCGATAGTGAACTACCGATGCGACGACCCATGTCCATCATGCGTGTCAATAAAAATGCGGGCTGGATAGAGTTACTTTATAAAACCCACGGCTATGGTACTGATCGTCTGGCCAAACGTGTTGTGGGCGTATCTATTGACCTGATTGGTCCTATAGGCATGCCATTCAAAATTGATCAGTATAAAAAATACCCGTTATTGATTGGTGGCGGTGTTGGCATTCCCCCTATGGTTTTTCTTGCCGAACATATTAAGAATACTGCCAAGGATATCAAACCATTTGTCATCATGGGTTCTGAGGTACCATTTCCGTTTAGCGTAAAACCATCACAGATCATGCTTGATGGTATCCCCGAAGGAGTGATTGCATCAATGCCATTGCTGGAAGATTGGGGTATCCCAAGTCGGTTGACTAGTTTACAAGCTTATACTGGTTGTTATGATGGCTATGTGACGGATCTTGCTAGCTACTGGCTAGATTCTCTTGATGTAGAAACAATCAAAGAAGTTGAAATCTTTAGCTGTGGCCCAACACCAATGCTCAAAGCAGTGAGCCAAGTGGCCCATAATTATGGTCTGGCCTGTCAAGTATCACTTGAAGAATATATGGCGTGTGCCGTTGGCGGCTGTGCCGGTTGCACGGTACTTGTTGAAACTGAACAAGGACCCAGCATGCAACGTGTCTGTGTCGACGGACCTGTCTTCGAAGCTGCATCCATATTCCCACCTGTCTGAGGCAGGCATTGTAAATTACTTCGGGAATCCGTCAGCAAATTTGACAATCCATTCCTTGGCTGCCTGTTCGCTACTAATATTTCTGCCTTCCCTGAATTGTATCTCTTTTCTGTAATGTTCAATGTGACAAATCTGCTCGACCATACGTAATCTGTATACGTCCCCCTCTCCCCGATACTCGATGCCAAGTTCGTATGCTGAATCAGCAGCCCGGCACCAGACGACTCTGCCAGAGATTTCCAATACCGGTTTAACCAGATCGATAATTATTTTTATCTCGTCCCCTATTGCCAGCGGTTCATTAAGTCGACAACGAAGACCGCCAATACTGATATCCTGTAGCGGTTGACGATAGCAGTCTCCACTTTCATTTTTAATAATTTTTATCGGGATATCGGCAGGATGCCTGATGAAATTTCGCATGACTAATATTATATAATCACAGGAAAGCCCAGGCCCTGATGAGTGCTGCCTGCCCATAAATGACAATCTTGATCGACCACATTCCAGATAATTGCATTTTTAATCTGAAAACGCTTGCCCTGATTTGTGATTCTCACGCCGGTATAATCATCAGCATAGCCGTTCTCTAAAACCTTTTTCAGAATCCGATTACGTTCTTCTTGTGAATCTGCCTCGGTTGATAATCGTGAAGGTTGTTTAATAAAATCTTCCCATGTAATTTCAAACAAATCCAATGCACATTGATTAGCATAATTAAAGATGGGATCAGCTTTTAAGCCATGTGACATGACAGCAAATGGCGCAAAAAATATCTTTCGGGAAATATTATCAATATTACAACTGGACGCCAGGATATTTTTGCCCGTGAATTTTTTAAAACTGCTAACAAGCAATCTTATATGAACTAAATGGAAATGATTATTATCTGAAGGTTTGGACTTGTCCTGCATCATAAGCGTTATCTTTAAGCCCGATAACTATAATGTCCTCGGACAGAGAT
>CAYRXP010000042.1:0-4182 GCA_964428145.1 uncultured Enterobacteriaceae bacterium | reverse complement strand
ACAGAGATACCCTTAAACAGAGATATCTCGTAACATGTGTTTTAACCGAAGTTAATCTTGGCTTCGAGGTTTGTTCGCGAATCAGCATTGTTCAAAGCTTCTTCAAGGTCAATACGACCTTCCTTATATAGATCGAAAAGCGCTTTATCAAATGTTTGCATTCCTTTCTGTCCGCTTTCTTCCATTGCCTCCTTCATCGCATCTAAATCACCCCTCAGGATCAGATCGGCAATATGTGGCGTATTCACCAAAATTTCAATTGCGGCGCAACGTTTTCCATCGAGGCCAGTAACAAGCCTCTGTGAAATAACTGATCGTAAGTTTAGAGACAAATCCATAAACAACTGTTTATGTGAATCATGAGGGAACATGTTGATAACCCTTTCCATTGCCTGGTTAGCATTATTAGCGTGTAGTGTTGACAAGGCCAAGTGGCCTGTATTGGATAACTCCATTGCTGCTTCCATTGTTTCACGATCGCGAATTTCACCAATCAGAATGACATCGGGGGCTTCACGCAGACAGGCCTTCAGGGCATTTCGATAAGATTGCGTATCAACCCCGACTTCACGTTGGTTTATAATCGACTTGATATTAGGATGACTAAACTCGACCGGATCTTCAATCGACAATATGTGCCCTGCCATACTATTATTTCGATGATTAATCATCGCCGCGAGTGTTGTAGATTTACCTGAACCAGTCGCACCGACCATCAGGATCAAACCCCTTTTCTGCAGTATCATTTCCTGCAATATTTCTGGTAACCCCAGTTGTTCAATCGTTGGTATTTCCGATGGGATAAGTCGAAGCACCAATCCTACGTCGCCCCTTTGACGAAAAATATTTACACGGAATCTTGCTGAACCATCTTCAAGTGCAATCGCAAAATCACATTCTAGTGTTTCTTCGAAACGCTTTTTCTGAACATCGTTCATGATGTTATAGGCGGCTGCCTTGCAGATATCTCCTGTCAGGATTGTCTTGCCAACGGGTGTTATCTTGCCTTCCAGTTTGATCTTTACTTCAGAGTTTGTAGTAATAAATAAATCCGAGGCATTCTTCTCAACCATTAATTTAAGATAAGGTGTGACATCCATACTGATTAACTACCCCCAAAGCTGAAAATTATTTTTTATTATCAACAATTGCCTGTCCCACAATTATCTGCACCACCTAATACATTCCGCCTGTATCTTTCTCTTCTTCTTCTATACTAAGATGATCCAGATCACCTTCTTCGGCAGCTTTGGCAGCCTTACCTTCCAGTTTGATTCTCAAACGTAATTCATTCATTGAATCAGCGTTGCGCAGTGCATCTTCCAGTGTTACCAGGTCTGCTTCATGAAGATCGTACAATGCCTGATCGAAAGTCTTCATGCCCAATTCATTAGACTTGGACATGATATTCTTAATCTCGTGGACTTCACCTTTCAAAATTAGATCAGAAATGAGTGGAGAGTTCAGCATAATCTCAATCGCAGCAGCACGACCCTTGCCATCACGCGTCTTAAGAAGCCTCTGGGCAATCACCGCCTTCAAGTTTAACGATAAATCCATTAACAATTGCTGACGGCGTTCTTCCGGGAAAAAGTTAATGATCCGATCCAGTGCCTGGTTAGCACTGTTGGCATGCAAGGTGGCCATTGCCAAATGGCCCGTTTCAGCGAAGGCGATACCAAATTCCATCGTCATACGATCCCGTATCTCACCCAGCAAAATAACATCAGGGGCTTGTCGCAAAGTGTTTTTCAGTGCGATTTCCCAGTCATCCGTATCCATCCCCACTTCACGTTGCATAATGATACAACTCTTGTGTGGATGAACATATTCGATAGGATCTTCAATGGTAATGATATGGCCGAACGTATTCTCGTTTCTGTAATCTATCATGGCTGCCAGTGAGGTTGACTTACCCGAGCCTGTCCCGCCTACCATGATGACCAGCCCACGTTTGGTCATGACAATGTCTTTCAAAACTTCTGGCAGTTTGAGTTTATCAAGGTTAGGTATATCAGTTTCAATGGTACGCATCACCAGACCGCAAAATCCCTGCTGAATAAACGCATTTGCTCTGAATCGACCCACACCCACAGGATTAACAGCGAAATTGCATTCCTTTGTCGCTTCGTACTCCTTCAACTGCTTGTCATTCATAACAGCGTATGCCAGTGCCTTGGTATTGTCTGCTGTCAACTCAGTTTTTGACACGGGTGTAATCTTGCCATGGACCTTGATCGCAGGAGGAAACCCTACCGTGATAAACAAATCGGAACCTTGTTTCTCAATCATTAGCTTGAGAAGATCGCGCATGAATTTTATCGCTTGTTCTCTTTCCACGAGTTCCTCCTGTTATTTATGTGTCATCAAGTCTCTATTAAGCTGGAAAAGCGTCTTTGTTAGCACACTTGGACAGGGCCTCCTGTCGACTGACCACATTTTTTCTGACCAATTCGGCCAGGTCCTGATCCAGCGTTTTCATACCAAATGATTGGCCGGTCTGTATTGCTGAATACATTTGTGCAATCTTGTTCTCTCGAATCAGGTTACGAATAGCAGGTGTACCAATCATAATTTCATGTGCAGCGACACGGCCGCCGCCATTTTTCTTAAGCAAGGTCTGTGCGATAACAGCCTTCAGTGATTCGGACAACATGGCACGTATCATATCCTTCTCTGCCGCCGGGAACACATCAATAATACGATCAATGGTCTTGGCAGCAGAACTGGTATGCAAGGTTCCAAATACCAGGTGGCCGGTTTCAGCAGCAGACAGCGCAAGGCGGATAGTTTCCAGATCGCGCATTTCACCGACGAGGATGACGTCCGGGTCTTCGCGCAAAGCAGAGCGCAAGGCTTCATTAAAGCCCAGGGTATCTCGATGAACTTCGCGCTGGTTGATAAGACATTTCTTTGAGACATGTACAAATTCAATGGGATCTTCAACCGTAAGAATATGACCATATTCGTTTTCGTTTTTGTGATTCACCATGGCCGCCAAGGTGGTTGATTTACCGGACCCTGTAGGCCCTGTCACCAGCACCACACCACGAGGTATATCAGCCAGCTCTTCAAAAATCTTTGGGCACTTTAGCTCTTCCAACGACATGATCTCGGACGGAATTGTCCGGAATACGGCACCAGCGCCACGATTTTGATTAAAGGCATTGACACGAAATCTTGCTAAACCAGGAATTTCAAAAGAGAAGTCACACTCCAGAAACTCTTCGTAATCCTTACGTTGTTTATCGTTCATGATGTCATAGACCATGTCGTGGACTTCCGTGTGATCAAGGACAGGAACATTAATCTTTCTCATGTCACCATCGACACGAATCATGGGGGGCACACCGGCGGATAAATGTAAGTCGGATGAGCCATTTTTTGCACCGAATGCGAGAAGTTCACCAATGTCCATCAAAATCCTCCCGTACGTAGGAAAATAGTTACAATGTTAAAATGTCTGTCTTGTATACAATACGATATATTTTATGCTTAAAATCATGCAAAAGGGTGTTCAAAAAATATTGCTACCTTCATTAACTTCCTTAGCAGGTAACAAATTGTTTTAATATTATGATGTTTCAGCATAATTTTACTTGCTTTTTGAAGTATAGACCACTGCTATCCCCAGAAATATTCCCCAATGAAAAATAACAAGGAAAACACCAAGAAAAATAGTGAGAATAATACTGAGGATAATATTACTGCTGCACTTGCACAAATTAGACAAAGGGTCACTAATGCCGAACAACGATTCAATCGCGACACTGGCTCTGTCCAGTTACTAGCCGTCAGCAAGACCAAACCCGTTACCGACATACAAGCAGCCATTAACGCCGGGCAATCCAGTTTTGCCGAAAATTATCTACAGGAAGCAGTAGAAAAAATAATTCAGCTAAACAATGCACAAGTCGACTGGCATTTCATTGGGTCGATACAGTCGAATAAAACCCGTGATATTGCACAATATTTCCAGTGGGTACATACCATAGACAGGGTTAAAGTGGCACGTAGATTAAGCGAACTGCACCCTGACCATCTGCCCCCTTTAAATGTGTGTCTACAAATTAATATCAGTGGCGAAATAAGCAAATCCGGCATAGAGCCACATGAATTAAATCAGCTTGCTGATGATTGTGCGTCTTTACCAAACATCAGATTAAGAGGACTGATGACCAT
>CAYRXP010000041.1:3609-10728 GCA_964428145.1 uncultured Enterobacteriaceae bacterium | reverse complement strand
CGCATTTTCCTCAGGCAGAAGATCATGGTGAGGAAGTGATATTTCATGCTTTTCCATAATCAAGTTAAAGTAGTCAGCTTATTAAAGAATTAGTTTGTATCAATAAAATCAAGAAATATTAAAAAAATCATCAATGCTGAGGAACGTTGTATGTCAGTCATTAAATTAAAACAAACTGTGCTTGCAGTAATTGCTGTTTCATTATTTCTGGCGAGTGGTACTGCATTGGCTGATTACGCACTTAATATGACAGAGGGCGTAACGCCAACCAGTCATAGAGTCTACGATTTGCACATGGTCATTCTGTACATTGTTACAGCAATCGGTGTCGTTGTTTTCAGTGTCATGGGCTGGTCAATCTTTTATCATAGAAAATCAAAAGGCGCCGTTGCCCATCAGTTCCATCACAGTACGATGACAGAAATTATCTGGACAACTGTCCCGATTCTCATTCTGGTCGGCATTGCGGTCCCTGCCACTAAAACGCTGATTCTTATGGAGCAGACCGGTGATGCCGAAATGACGATTAAAGTAACGGGTTATCAGTGGAAATGGAAATATGATTATCTTGATGAGGGCATCAGTTTTTTTAGTACAATTTCACAGGACAGTAACGACGCCAGGCAAAGGGGTTCGGGTATAGACCCGAATACTATCGAGAATTACCTCCTAGAGGTTGATAAGCCTATTGTCCTTCCGGTTGAGACAAAAATCAGGATCCTGACAACCGCCGCCGATGTAATTCATGCATGGTGGGTGCCTGCTTTAGGCTGGAAGCGTGATGCGATTCCTGGTTTTATTAATGACAACTGGACTTATATCGAAGAGCCGGGTGTTTACCGAGGCCAATGTGCGGAACTGTGTGGTAAAGACCATGCTTACATGCCTATCGTTCTCAATGCTGTATCAAAAGAAGAATATGCGGCGTGGGTTGAAGAACAGAAAGCCGAACAATTAGAAGCTGCCGCAGGTTCTGACCGTGAATGGAGCATGGATGAATTAATGGAGAAAGGTAAGACGGTCTATGCGGCTAACTGTGCTGCTTGTCATCTGGCTGAGGGCGAGGGTATCGAGGGCCTGTTCCCGGCATTGAATGGTGGTGCCATCGTTAATGGCCCCGTATCTGAGCACGTTAATATAGTGCTTAACGGCAAGAATATGATGCCTGTTTTCAAGGCGCAGCTGAATGACGTTGATATTGCCGCTGCAATTACCTATGAACGAAACTCATGGGATAATAGTACCGGTGACGTAGTTCAGCCGTCGGTTGTTAAGGTGGCACGCTAAAAACTGACACACTTTATTAATTATTTGAATTAAGTAACCAGAGGATAGACACATGAGCTACGCAGCTGTCCACGAAGACGATCATCACGATCATAAACCAACCGGAATAGGCCGTTGGCTGTTTTCAACAAATCATAAGGACATTGGCACCATGTATCTGGTGTTTGCCTTGATCATGTTTTTTGTTGGCGGCGCCATGGCAATGGTTATTCGCGCTGAATTATTCCAGCCGGGATTGCAATTTGTCGATCCGCAATTTTTCAATTCAATGACCACGGTGCATGCACTGGTCATGATTTTCGGCGCATTGATGCCGGCCGGTGTTGGCCTGGCCAACTGGATGATACCAATGATGATTGGTGCGCCGGATATGGCACTGCCACGAATGAATAATATGAGTTTCTGGATTCTTCCATTTGCTTTCACCCTCTTGTTATCAACCTTTTTTATGCAAGGCGGAGCACCAGCGAGTGGTTGGACCATGTATCCGCCTTTGGTATTGCAAATGGGCGATGGTTTTCCATTTTTAATCTTCGCAATCCACCTTCTGGGCATCTCCTCGATCATGGGTGCGATTAATATTATCGCGACAGTCTTTAATATGCGTGCCCCGCACATGACCTTCATGAAATTACCGCTGTTTGTCTGGACCTGGATTATTACCGCGTTTCTGTTAATAGCTGCTATGCCGGTGTTTGCTGGCGCGGTGACCATGCTCTTGACCGATAAATACTTTGGTACCGCTTTCTTTGATGCAGCGGGCGGTGGTGATCCGGTTATGTTCCAGCATCTTTTCTGGTTTTTTGGCCACCCTGAGGTGTATATCCTGGTCTTACCCTCATTCGGTGTTATTTCCCAGATTATCCCGACCTTTTCTCGCAAACCGCTGTTCGGTTATGTGTCGATGGTTTACGCAACGGCGTCGATTGCATTCTTGTCGTTTTTTGTCTGGGCACACCACATGTTTACTGTTGGGATGCCACTGGTCGGCGAGCTTTACTTTATGTATGCAACCATGGCGATCGCCGTGCCAACCGGCGTGAAAATCTTTAACTGGACGGCAACCATGTGGAAGGGTTCCATGACCTTCGAAACACCGATGTTATTTGCAATCGGTACTCTGATCATGTTCTCGATTGGTGGTTTCACTGGTTTGATGATGGGCATTACCCCGGTCGACTTCCAGTATCATGATACTTACTTCATCGTTGCGCACTTTCACTATATCATCGTGCCCGGCATCATATTTGGGTTACTGGGCGGTATCTATTACTGGTTACCAAAATGGAGCGGTCATATGTATGACGAGAAACTGGGCAAGTTGCATTTCTGGTGCTCAACTGTTTCTGTTAACGTCCTGTTCTTCCCGATGCACTTCCTCGGACTGGCAGGCATGCCCCGTCGTATCCCGGATTACAATGTTCAGTTTACCGAGTGGAACCAGATTGCCAGTATCGGTGGATTCGTGTTTGGTCTTAGCCAGCTGATACTCGTCTGGGTTGTTATCAAGTGTGTTCGTGGCGGTGAAAAGGTAACGGACCAGGTTTGGGAAGGAGCTCATGGTCTGGAATTTACCCTGCCATCGCCACCCCCATTCCATAGCTTTACTACTCCACCAGAAGTTACGGAAGCGACGGCTCATTCATAGGCGCATTCATATAGAGTGAGTAATAATTTAAACATGAGTGATAACGATAAAACTGCTGCTGAAAAGGAGTTGGCAGCAAAGAACATGCGACTAGCCATCATTCTTGGGCTGGTCGCAGTTGGTTTTTATGTCGTTATATTCCGGGTGTATATGTAGTTATGGCACAAGACACAACACGCACAGTAAAAAAACTTTTCGTATTTGCCATCGCCATGTTTGGCTTTGGTTATGTCATGGTGCCTATCTATGACGTGTTATGTGATATCACTGGACTCAACGGCAAGACTGGAGAGATTTCACAGTCAGAGGCCGAGACCAACCGTGTCGATGTTGACCGTTTAGTGACGGTTGAGTTTGATACCAATGTCAATCCTGCCTTGCCCTGGAAATTCAAGGTGGCTGAATACAAAATGAAGATTCATCCTGGTGAAATTGCCGAGGCCGTGTTTATCGTAGAAAACAAATCGGATAAATCCGTAATCGGACAGGCAGTCCCCAGCGTGGCACCAGCCCAAGCATCGTTATATTTTAATAAAACAGAATGTTTCTGTTTTATTAAACAGGTTCTTGGGCCTAGGGAACGTAAGGAAATGATCGTGCGGTTTGTTGTTGATAGTAAATTACCAGAAAAGATTACAACAATGACGCTTTCATATACTTTTTTTAGAGTTCCTGACAGTAATGATGTCATAGTCTCCGACAAAAAATCTGTTAACGCGATAAATACTAAAGATTGGTAAAACAATAAATAATCGAAATGAGGAATAGTTATGTCTGACTCACACGGTGCATATTTTATCCCGGAACCGAGCCGTTGGCCGATTGTAGGAACCCTGGCTTTGTTTACCACTTTTATTGGTGGTGGCATGATGTTGAATGGATCGGGTTTTGGTACATTTATCCTGGGTCTTGGTATAGCCGCAGTTATCTATATGTTTGTCGGATGGTTTTCTGATGTGATTGGTGAAAGCCTTGCCGGAAACTATAACAAGCAGGTTGATTCCAGTTTCCGTTGGGGAATGAGTTGGTTCATCTTCTCTGAAGTGATGTTTTTTGCTGCATTCTTTGGCGCCTTATTCTATACACGTGTTTTGTCCGTGCCATGGCTGGGTGGTGAAGGTGCCGGCTTGGCAACAAATCAATTTTTGTGGCCTGATTTTGAAGCGGTGTGGCCACTATTGATGACGCCTGATATGACAGTATCCAGTGTTGAATCCAGGTTCACAGCAATAAAAGATATTATTCCTGCCTGGGGTATTCCTGCCGTGAATACGGCAATTCTTCTCTCTAGTGGCGCGACGATTACCTTTGCACACTGGGCCTTGAAGAAAGGCGAGCGTGCAGCCCTATGCTGGTGGTTAGCAGCAACTGTATTCCTGGGTTTTATCTTCGTATATTTTCAAGCAGTAGAATATGCCCACGCATATCATGAGCTGGATCTAACGATGAATTCCGGCGTTTATGGTTCGACCTTTTTCATGTTGACGGGCTTCCACGGTTTTCATGTCACCATGGGCGCAACCATGATATTGGTTCTCCTGTTTAGATCAATGAAAGGACATTTCTCAGCGCATGACCATTTTGCCTTTGAAGGTATTGCCTGGTATTGGCACTTTGTTGACGTGGTCTGGTTAGGTTTGTTTATCTTTGTCTACTGGATTTAATTTCAACAGAAAAGAAATAGTTGAATGACGCTGCAGCAGCGCTATTTCTATTTGGGGGATTGAAGACCAAGGCCGTGAGGTTGGATCCAGCCTAATTTGTAGCCGATAATTAATGAAACGAAAAGGGTAATTGAAAGCGCTATTCTAAAAGTAAGTGAAGTAACTAATCTATTTGACCCGGAGTTATCTTTGGCCAGGAAAAAAAGTCCAGACAACAAAGAAAAGCCTATCGAGAGAAGTAAAACCACGATATATATTTTAAAAAGAACAGCAGCGGTCATTTAATGTACCAGTAATTTTGTTGTTGATATTCAAGCAGTATAACCAGCATATAATTTGAAGTGTCATAATAAATGAAATTAATTATTGGCAATTGGTGTTTTTGTCCGAGATTGATTACAAGCTTGCTTGCATTGGTATTTTTCGGTTTGTTTATTTCGCTGGGTTTCTGGCAACTGGATCGTGCAGATTATAAAAGAACTTTATATTCAGATTTTGAAAACAGGCAATCAGGACAAGCAATTGATCTCAATCATGACAATACAAAATTATCCAATAAAGAAGAAATAATTTGGCGACATGTTAATGCAACAGGAGAATTTCTGGAGCAATATCAAATACTGTTAGATAACCAGGTAGAACTAGGACAAGCGGGCTACTATGTTTACACCCCTTTTAAGTTAGAACAAAGCGAGCATGTGGTGTTAATAAACCGCGGTTGGTTGTCGGCAAGTAATGATCGCACAGTGAGTCCGGAAATAATCATGACGAATGGGTTTGTGAATATTAAGGGTGTTGCTAAGGAAGAAGCAAAAACAGGGTTGTTGTTAAAAGAAATGCCACCGGAACAAATGAATAAAGGTGTTTATCGGGTACAACGACTGAATATTGATGAGGTGGCGGAGTTAACAAAAACAAAACTTTTGCCCTACATTGTTAGATTAGAACCGGAGTCAGAACATGGTTATCGTAGACAATGGCGATTACCCGGTTCAGGTGTAAGTATACATAACGGTTATGCTTTTCAATGGTTTGCTTTTGCAACAGCATTGTTGATTATATATTTGGTTTTAAATATCAAGAACAAACACAAGATGGGACAAAGCGTATGAGCGAAACAGGAAACAACAAAAATAATAAAATAATATTAATTCTTGTCGTCATAGCGTTTACCAGTCCGTTGATATTGTCATGGTATGTATTTAATTACACCAATTTTCTTGAAAACAGAGGCATGTCAAATCATGGTGAACTTATAGTTCCACCAAGACCTATAGTCGATTTGTCATTGATAGACCCGATAAAGGCAGACAGGAAAGAAAGCTTACATGGCAAATGGAGCATGGTTTATGTTACCAGGTCGTGTGACAAGCTGTGCGTAGATAACGTCTACCGTATGCGCCAAATCCATATAGCAATGGACAAACATTCGCTGCGGGTACAAAAGGTTTTGTTATTAACACAACAACACGCAAATGAATTATCGGACTTGTTGGTCAATTACGCAGGACAACAAGTGATCAATACAGACTTAATAGAAACAAACGCACTACTTGATAAGTTTCGTTTAACGAGTTCAGATAATCCATTGGAAGCAGGACGCATATATATAATTGATCCTCTTGGAAATCTAATGATGAGTTTTGAGCCCGATGCAAATCCAAGAGACATCATGCAAGACTTAAAAAAATTATTAAGAGCATCACGTATCGGTTAGTCCAGTTAGCAAACCTATTCAGATAGTCGTTATGCAAAAAAGTAAGTCATTATTAAATATCACACGTGTTACGTATGCCCTGGCATTGGCCGTCATTGTTTTAGGCGCGTATGTGCGTTTATCCGATGCCGGTTTAGGTTGTCCAGACTGGCCCAGGTGTAGTTTCCCGCCGTAAGGCCGAACGCCACTTGAAAATTCCTCCAGACATGATCACCATCAACCATCAACCCGGATCGGTTTTCCTGTCCCCGAGTAAATGAAACATCGTAGCATTAACATGGCTTGCTACTTGAGATGAAAAATGATGATATCTAGAATTTTACTGTTGCAACTGACACTGGGATATCTGATAACCTGGTGCCAGGATGCCACTGCACACGGTGGTGTTGGTATGGAAGACGATGTGTGTGTGATCAAAATCGGGTTTCTGAAAGCGCATTTTACTATCTATCAACCTAAAACTTATGGGACACAGGAGTTTTGCGAAGACATTCCCGAAGTGGCCAGCAGCGTATTTGTGATTGATTACCTGCACGATTTCCTCAAGGAAATGCAAGTCGATTTTCGTATTATCAGGGACGTCAATAATTTCAGTATTTTCGCCAACTGGGATGATATTACCGGTCTCGAGGATATCGAACAGGATACGGTTTTTTATCTACCGTCGGTGAAGCGACCGGACGGTGTGCTCACGGTTAATTACGATTTTCAGCAGGCCGGGGGCTATATCGGCATTGTGACAGCCGTTCATCCCGAAAAGGAAAAAACTTATCATGCGGTATTTTATTTTCAGGTGGGTGGGA
>CAYRXP010000041.1:0-3509 GCA_964428145.1 uncultured Enterobacteriaceae bacterium | reverse complement strand
TATCGTGCACTGCCTGAGGGGAAAACTGTCACTGATATAACGGCAGAAACCCCCTGCCCTGAAGACCTATTGAACTGGCGGGATGCGCAAACCATTGCCGGTGTCGATATTCGCCGCTCACCCACCTGTATTGCTGACAATCCTTATGCAGTAGCGGCTTTCGTGCGTGGAACAAACAATGTCTCTCAGCAGGTTCTTATGGCCAGTGGCCTGACCCCGGATGCGGTGGTAAAAGGGCGGGACCTGGATGGTGACGGCGACCCGGACGAAATTCACATCCGCCTGGAGGTCGCCGAACTCAACGGTGGTTCACCGGAAGGCAATGTACCAACGACCCGGTATGCCATCGCGCCCGGTATCAGGCCGGGATTCTGGGTTTTCGTACCCAAGATGTTTGGCATGGCAACCGAGAACTTCGAGTCGCTCGAGGCACGTTCAATGTTGCGCCTGCCTTCACCGGCGATTCGCGTTGAACAGGGTGACCGAGTAAAAATCACTTTGGAAAACAGTCATTACATGCCGCACACGATTCACTTTCACGGAGTAGACCATCCATTCGTCGATGCGGAGGGTGAAGGCAACGACGGTACCCCGCTGACCAGCGAGAAACCGGTGCTGCCCGGTAGCGCACGTACCTATGACCTGCAACCGCGTCAGAGTGGCACCATGTTTTATCATTGCCATGTCCAACCCCACGTACATATCATGATGGGACTGCAGGGACTGTTTGTCGTCGAGGAAGATCGGCCGAATAACTGGCTGCAAACCCTCAACGTTGGCGCCGGTCACGTACGCGTGCCATCGGTCGCTGTGACGGAACGGTACGACCGCGAATACGATTTGCACTATCTCGACGTCGACATCGATCTGAACAACCGCATTCAACGCTTCAATGACCCGCGCCTGATAGCCCGGGAGATGCACCGCCGCTACGATATCACCGACGCAAAAAGCGATTTCTTTACCCTCAACGGCCGCTCATTTCCCTACACGTTTCGTGAATCGCTGGTGATAACAAAACCCGATGAGCGTATTAAATTACGTATTGTTAACGGTGGCAGTATCGGTGTTGCGCTGCATACCCACGGACACAAAGTCACGGCCACCCATTATGACGGCGTGGCCGTCAAACCTGCAGCACGAATCATTCGCGATGTGGTGTGGATTGCCAGCGCCCAGCGTGTAGACCTGGATCTGGAGACCACTGATGACGGGCTGCATTCCTACGGGGCTGGAATCTGGCTGCTGCATGATCACCAGGGAAAGGGCGTCACCAACGATGGTATCGGGCCGGGCGGTAACATCAGCGCCATTGTTTACGAAGACTATTTGCAGGAAAACGGCTGGCCCAGAACGCAGGGCGTGGATCTGAACCGGTTTTTCACTGAAGCCTATTATCGGAAAGAAGTCCCGGTGTTTGACAATCTGGCTAGCGTGACATTTTCAGACGTGGAGTCTGATTCATGGATGTTAATACGCTTGTTGGGGTTGGGGCTTTCGCTGGGAGTCATGGTGGCGCTGGTGATTAATGCCATCAATAAGCACAGGTCTTAGAATGGAAAAGCGCGAATGGTTTGCGGAATAAATTCCGCTCCTGCTGTTTATAAGTGCGCTGTCGGATTATGCTGTGCTAATCCGGCCTACGCTACATTGGAATAATTGAATGGTAGCTATAAAAATCCTTTGCGTTTTCTGCGTCCTTGCGGTGAATTTCAACCATACCGCTCAAGCTGAAACGAGGGACCAAGACGCCATGCACCAGCATCACAATATGACTCTCGACAGTAGCGGCATGGTGATGAACAGCAACCATCACCGTCTGCCTCAGGACTGCGAGAAGCTGGGTCGCGACTACCACATCAAGGTTTACGCCGGTACGAAATTCGCGGCGGATTACCCCGGCACAGTATTCGCTATGAGCCAACACGAATACCAGGTCGAGCCTTGCAGCCGCATCACGGTTACGTTTGTCAACGAGGACGAAGTACGCCACCAGTGGATGATCCACGGATTGCCCAGGTATCTTTATCCCGGCGGCATGTTCAATCTTGAAGCTGCAGGCGGACATTCCCAAACCGGCACCTTCATCGTGCCGGGCGATGATAAAACCTACCTCGTACACTGCGATATGGCCCAGCATATGGAAAAGGGCATGAAGGCCCAGCTGAAAGTCGGTAAAGGCAGTGGTGATCTATGGGCGGTTCCAGGCGTCAGCATAGGCTTCATACAAGATACCTATCTGCCCGAGGAAACCGGTCTCTATCTAATGCTGATATCCATTGCGGGAATCGTGATTACCACGCTGTTCATATCCAGCAGGCGATCCTGAATGTCCCTTCGAACACCGTATCAACACCTGTTCTTCCGCGTCGCCGCTAAACTTTTGCCGGGCAGTACCCCCCCAATGACGCTGATTTGACTAACGCGTTTCAGCAAACGCGATGGCGCGTTATACACGAAAATCACCCAAACGTGTTTTTGTACGGATCAATTTGTCATGATCACATCATATTACGATCAACATCGAGTAGATTGATACAACAACAAAGGAAATTGAAAATCAACACGCAAAATTACCGTATTAAAACTGCTCATGAATTACCCGGGTTAATGCTCTGCAAAAATTCGTGGAATAATCCAGATTTTTTGATATGATTAGCCGTTTCAAAAATTCTAGATGTTTGTTTAACTTTAAGAACCTGCGGACGAGCGGGCAGAGGTTGTAAGTAAATATGGTATTTGCAATAGTGCTGGTTTTACTGATCATTGGTTCTATACTCTTTCACTTTCTCAGTCCCTGGTATCTAACCCCGATCGCTTCCAACTGGAGCTCCATCGACACCGCCCTCGACATCACTTTTTGGGTCACAGGTACGGTATTTGTTCTCGTCAACCTGTTCCTGGCTTATTGCGTGATAAAATTTCGATACAGAAAGAGCAGGCGAGCGCACTATGAACCCGAGAACAAGAAGCTGGAAATCTGGCTCACGGTATTCACCTCGATCGGCATTGCCGCCATGTTGGCGCCCGGGCTATATGTCTGGGCCAATTTCGTCAATCCACCGGAAGACGCCGATGTGTTCGAGGTATTCGGCAAGCAATGGTCGTGGAGCTACCGTTTCCCGGGTGAAGACGGAGCCCTGGGCACGGTCGACACCCGTCATATCTCATCCGACAACCCGTTCGGCATGAATCCGGACGATCCCAACGGGCAAGACGATATACTCGTCTCCAGCAACGAGGTTCATTTGCCGATTGACCGATCGGTCGTGGCCCTGTTGCGTTCCCAAGATGTATTGCACAACTTTGCAGTGGCGCAGTTCCGGGTCAAGATGGACCTGGTGCCGGGCATGGTTACTCAGATGTGGTTTATCCCCACCAAGCTAGGGAGATACGACGTGTTGTGTGAAGAATTATGCGGCATGGGCCACTACACCATGCGTGGTCACGTTGTGGTTGACGAAGAAGCCGACTTCAAGGCGTGGCTGAAAACACACCCGACCTATGCG